>JANNQZ010000310.1:0-3555 GCA_031401015.1 Chloroflexota bacterium
GGTCGCCCTGGTTGGCCCGTCGGGCGCCGGCAAGACCACCATCAGCAGCCTCATTTCGCGGTTGTACGACGTGCGGGCCGGCGCGGTCCGGATCAACGGGGTCGACGTGCGAGACGCGACTCTCCGATCCGTCCAGGACACGGTTGGCGTCGTCACCCAGGACGGGCACCTGTTCCACGACACGCTGCGGTCCAACCTGCTGTATGCCAGGCCCGAGGCCACCGACGCCGAATTGACGGAGGCGCTCCGGGCGGCCCAGATCCTGCCCATGGTGGAGGCGCTTCCGGACGGCCTGGAGACCCTGGTCGGCGATCGCGGCTACCGCCTGTCGGGTGGCGAGAAGCAGCGGATCGCGATTGCCCGGCTGCTGCTCAAGGCACCCAACGTGGTCGTCCTCGATGAGGCAACCGCCCATCTCGACTCCGAATCGGAGGTGGCGGTGCAGCTGGCGCTCCGGACCGCGCTCGCTGGTCGGACCTCGGTCGTCATCGCCCACCGGCTGTCGACCATCCGCGAGGCCGACCTGATCCTGGTGATCGACGACGGGCGGATCGTCGAGCGCGGTCCGCACCTCGAGCTGCTGGCGGCCGGCGGTCTCTACGCGGACCTGTACGCGCGCCAGTTTGAGCAGGAGGCGGCAACCGCCCCGACCGGGTAGCGGGGCGTGAGCCGTCGCTTCAGGTGAGCCCCGGGGCGGGTCCCAGGAGATCCGGCGGCCGACTCAGCGTATCCTGCGTCAACACACCGCGAACGGCTCACCAGACCCGGCGTCAACCGCGAAGTCCAGGAGCCGATCCAATGACTGGAACCCGCGAGCTCGTGGGTGTTGCCCGGGCCGCCTGCCTGCTCGTCGCACTGGCGGCCGCTGGTGGCGCCTGCTCGCCGGCCCCCGGCGAGCCGCCCACCGCCGGCCCGTCGGCGTCGCCCGGACCCACGACGATCGTGCAGGCCTACTTCTATTTGGATGGCGCCCCCGGCAGCGCCGGCCTGGTCCCGGTCGCGCGCGAAATCCCGGAGCAGTCCACCGTTGGGACTGCCGCAGTCGAGGCCGTCATCGCCGGCCCGCTTCCGGGCGAAATCGCGGCGGGGATCTCGTCAGGCGTTCCGGCCGGTTCGCACCTGCTTGGGCTCTCGATCGCAGACGGTGTTGCCACCGTCGATCTCTCGCGGGAATTCGAATCCGGCGGTGGAAGTGCGTCGGTCTTCATTCGACTCGGCCAGGTGGTCTACACCCTCACCCAGTTCCCAACCGTGCAGTCTGTGCGTTTCCTCATCGAAGGCAGTCCGGTCCCCGTCTTCAGCAGCGAAGGGATCGTGCTGGACAGGCCGGTGAGCCGGAGCGACCTCCTCGACCTCTTGCCGGCCATCCTTGTCGATCAACCGGCCTATGGCGGTCGTCTCGGCAATCCGGCTCGCGTCCTCGGTTCGGCCAACGTCTTCGAAGCCGCATTCCTGATCACCATCCTGGGCTCGGACGGCATGCCGCTAGCTGAGGAGCAGGCCATGGCCACCTGCGGAACGGGTTGCCGAGGCACATTCGATGTGACGATCCCGTATACGGTGTCGGAGGCGGGCTGGGGCACGCTGCGGGTCTGGGATAGGTCAGCCAGAGACGGCAGCCCGGAGAACGTGCGCGACTATCAAGTTTGGCTCACGCCGGTCGGGTAGGGGACCCCGGGTCCGCGTTGAAACTGGCCGCCCCACCCCGGCTTGGCGCGCCCGTCAGCGCCAGCCGGCCTGGCTGGGAGTCCTCAGGATATCCGGAGCCTGACGGCCTGAGCGTGGTGCTACCCAAGTGGTTCCGCGAGCAAGACGGGCCGGGTTTTACGCGCTTTCGTCCGGGAGGAGCTCACGCGTGAGGGCTGCGGTCAGCCACTCCTGGTAACGCTCCGACGTCCAGTCACGGGCGACGACCAGAAGGTCGTGCACGGCGAGTGAGCACAGAGTCCATAGAACGTCGCGGGCCTCCTCGAACGAAAGCCCTGGCCGCAGTCGACCTCGTTCCGCGAGCATCCCAACGAAACGGCCCTGCCCCTCGAGTCGCCATGCTTCCATCTCGTCCCAGAGTGCCTTGAGTTCGGCATCCGCAGCGACAGCGCCCAACAGGGCGCGTAGCAGTGGCCCGGACCGACGGTGAATGCCAGGCTGCGTGGCGACATACCGCGCGATCTGGCGACGCGGATCCCGTTCCTCGATCACCGCCCGGATCGCCGGCCGGTCCTCGACGGGGACGTCGGCCCGGGTCGCCCCACCGGCAAGAACCGCTTCCATGACCGCCCTGAAGAGTCCAGCCTTGCTACCGAAGGCGCGATAGACCGTCTCCACAACCACGCCCGACTCGGTCGCGATGAGGGGCATCGACGTCGCGCCGTAGCCGCGGTCTCGGAAGAGCTTTCCCGCTGCGGCGAGGATGTCACCCCGCGTCTGCGCTGCTTGTTCCTGGCGACGCCGCGACGCGTATCGGCGCCGGGTCTTGACAACTTCTGTCATTCAGTGGAATACTCCTGACTCCAAGTCACTATCATTCTAACCAATAGCACGGGCGGAGGCAAGACCCAATGAAGGACGACATTAAGGCCATCGCCCGCCGGACGTGGGAAGAGATCTTCCCGGCCTGCGACGTCGAGGCACTCGCGCAGGTCGTCGCCCCGGACTCGATCGCGCACGGTGCTCGCCCGGGCGAGCCGCCAGGCTTCGAGGGCGTGAAGAAGACGATGCTCTGGCTTGGGCGGGTGTTTTCCGATCAGCGCTGGGAGATCCACCAGGTCATCGGCGAAAGCGACACGGTCGTCGTCTACTGCACCCACCATGGCCGGCACACCGGCGAGTTGCTGGGCATCGCCCCGACGAACCGCGAGGTTGCCTACGACTACGTCCACATTCTGAGGTTTCGTGATGGCATGGCAGTCGAACATTGGGCAGTTCGCGACGACATGACCCTCATGCGCCAGCTCGGCGTTCTGCCTGAGCGACCGACGCCCGCCGCGGCGGGCAGCTGATCGTCCGGTCCATCGTGACGGGCGAGCCAATACCCGCGGGCGCTCCTCGGCCTTCGATTGTCGTGGCCCTCCAGCGTACGTCGGTCGTCTGGCTTAGCTCGGTCCGCCCGGACGGCGGTCCCCACGTCGTTCCATTGTGGTTTCTCTGGGACGGCGAGTCGATCCTGGTCTTCAGCAAACCGGACGCGCAGAAGGTCCGAAACGTCCGCGCCGAGCCCAGGGTCATGGTCGCGGTCGGTGAACCTGGTCTCGCCTTCGACGTGGAGCTCATCGACGCCGTCGCCGAGCTCGCGCGCGAGCCATCGTCACGCCTCTTGTCCGACGAATTCGCCAGGAAATACGCCGATCTGGCCGATCGGGCCGGGATCACCTTCGACCGCTTCGCAGCCGTATACGAGCAGCCCATCTGGATCCGCCCCACGCGCTGGCTAGACTGGGGAGGCGCCGGCTGGACTGATGTCGATGGCGACGCAGCCGATCCGCCGAGACACGGGAGGCGGGTTGTACGCCCTAGCGGTGTCAGCTCCTCGGAAGACGGCTATCATTTCGGCCCGGC
>JANNQZ010000311.1:0-2892 GCA_031401015.1 Chloroflexota bacterium
CCTGATGACCTGCTGGCCCGGCGAGAGGCTGCGCAGCACTTCCTGGTCGAGCGCGCGATCGCGGACCTGATCGATGAACGCCTTGACGACCTTGAAGTTGACGTCCGCCTCGAGCAGCGCCAGCCGGATGTCGCGCATGGCGGCATCCACGTCGGCCTCGCCGATCCGGCCGCGACCGGTCAGGTTGCCGAGCGTCTTGCGCAGCCGCTCGCTCAGGGTGTCGAACATGGTCCGGGCAGGACTCCGTCAGGGTGTCGAAGGTGGTGGACCGGATCGGCAGCTGGCCGACCCGGGTGGTGCGCGAGTTCTGACGCACCGAGGCCCCCGAAGTCTAGCTCAGGCTCGGCGGATCGTCGATGCGGCAGCGTTCCCTCGCCGTCGGAGCCGAGGCTGGAGACCGGCACCTGGCGGGTCGGGGTCGACGCCGTGGCGACCTACCCGACGGTCCAACCGTGCTGCACGCAGGCCCGCGCGACCTGTAGTCGCGTCACCTCATTTCCGCCGAGGCGCGTGGCGCCAGGCCGACATGTGGGCAGGACCCGGCTCGGGTCGACGACCGAATGGGCAGGCACGCTGACACCCCTACGGCACACTCCAATACACCGACACGGTGTCGTTGCCGAGCGGGAGCGGTAGGAAGCTCACCCTCGTCGGCGTGCGACCTTCGTCGACGAGGAAGAGCGAGCACGTCTCGAACTGCTCGCCCGGGGCCAATTCGCCCTCGGTATTGTCCGGGCACGGCGCGAAGACGTCGCCACCGTAGTTGAAGATGACGACATTGCTGATGAGATTGCCATCCTGGTCCTCGAGCGAGACGCCGAGTTCACGATTGATCGCTTGACTCCCGCGGTTCTCAAATCGCGCGTCCACGTAGATCGGCGTCTTGGTCCGCTGGTCGGGATCGATCTCGAATCCAGCTTCCAGCTCGGCGATCGTGCCGGTCCGCACGGCCAGGACCGATATCGCGAGCGTCGTCTTGGGCGCGAACGTATCGCCGACCAACTGGGCATGCTCGACGACCGCTTCCTCGCCCAGTGGGAGCGCGGCCACTCCCCCGCCACAGGCGGCCACGATGAGCCAGACGACGATCCATGTGTGGCGCCGCGCCGTCCCCGTCCGCGCCCTCCCCGCCTGCGCCGTCCTCGCCGGCTCCGACACCCTCGTCCTCCTCATGTCAGGTGGGTTCACCCGCTGGAAGCCACGATAGCGGATGGAGCGACGACTTCGCGGCAGCACAAGTCCGGCAAGGACGACACTGCCCTCGAGCGACCGTGAGCCGCCTGGTGCCCTGGTTCATGACACTCGGCAGGTCATCGCACTCCCCGTTCCAGCCGATCGAAGCGCAGGACGTGGCGGCGGTGGCCGTGTCGCCAAAGGGGCAGTCCCGGGATATTCTCGCGGCACGTGCGACATCCGTTCAGCTCACGACTCTGGCGCAACGCTGCGTTTGTACGGCTGTGGGGCGCGGCGTCCATTTCCGTCTTCGGCTCGCTCATCACACGGATGGCGTTGCCGTTCGCCGCGATCCTGGTGCTCGGCTCCGGAGCCTTCGAAGTCGCGGTGCTACGCAGTCTGGAGCTTGGTGCGACGCTGCTGGTTGGGCTCGTAGCCGGGGCGTGGGTCGATCGGCTGCGGCGGCGTCCGGTCCTGATCTGGGCAGACCTCGGGCGCGCCGCACTACTGGTCTCGATCCCGATCGCCTTTGTCATGGGCCTCTTGACCTACTGGCAACTGCTTGCGGTGTCCGGGTTGGCGGCGATCCTGACCACCTTCTTCGATGCGGCCGACAACGCCTATCTGCCCACGATCGTCAAGCGCGAGGAGCTGGGCGACGCCAATGGTGCCCTCACGGCCAGCGGATCCGCCGCCGAATTCATGGCCTTCGGGATCAGCGGCTTCCTCATCCAGCTGCTGTCGGCACCGATCGCGATTGCCATCGACGCCTTGTCGTTCATCGGCTCCGCGTTGCTGCTCGGGTCCATCCGGCAGACGGAAGGGCCGCCACCGCCGAAGGCCGATCGCGAGCCGGTGCTCGACGAGATTCGCGCGGGGCTTCGGCTCGTCATCCACGACCCGGTCCTGCGTGCATTTGCGGGCGCCCAAACGGCCCTCGCCAGCTTGTGGGGCATCTTCGGAGCCACCTACTTCCTGTTCGTGCTCGAGGAGCTGCGCCTTGGCGCGGCCGTCATCGGCCTGATCGCCGGCGTCGGCGGCGTCTCGTCATTCGTGGGCGCGATGGTGGCCGCGCGGGTAGCCCGAAGCTTCGGGATCGGTCCGGTCACCGTCGTGGGGATGCTCCTGGCCGCGCTCGGGAATGCGTTCATCCCGCTCGCGCCGGTCGGGCTGCCGATCGTCGCCATCGGTTGCCTCGTGATACAGCAGCTCCTGGCCGACTCGGCGGCCACGGTTTACGAGATCACGGAGACGACGGTCCGGCAGACGTTGGTGGACGATCGAGCGATTGGTCGGGTCGCGTCCACCTTCAGCGTCATGGCCGGCCTTGCCCAGTTGACCGCGACCCTGGGCTCAGGTCTCCTCGCTGAGGTGATCGGTCTGCGCGCGACCATCTGGCTGGCTCCTCTTGGCGGGTTGATCGGTGCCCTTATCCTGTGGCGATCGCCAGTGCGAACCTTGATCTCGTTGCCAGTGCGAACCGGTGCGGACGATCGGCCGGACGACCGGTCGGTGGCTGCAGCTACCGCTATTGCCGTGGATCCTGACCGCGAGCAACCGACCAGCGACTGAACGCTGCCGATCGAGGTCGTCGCATCAGGCGAACAGCGCCGCCACGAACGCATCCGGATCAAACGGGAGGAGATCGGCGACTCCCTCCCCAACCCCGACAAACCGGACCGGGACCCTAAGTGCGTCCTCGATGGCGAAGACGATCCC
>JANNQZ010000312.1:0-11041 GCA_031401015.1 Chloroflexota bacterium
CCGCCACCGTCGCGCCGGCCGCCCGCGCGTGACCACCGCCACCGAACTGCCCGGTCAGGATCGTGGCATCGACGCCACCGGGACGGGTCCGGACGCTGACCCTGGTCTCGCCTGGGCCCGCCTCCTTGAACAGGATGGCCACTTCGGCCATGTCCGCCTGGGACAGCAGGTCGATCAGGCCCTCGGAGTGGGCTCGTTCCACGCCGGGTGCGGAGAAGTCGGCGTCGGTGACGCTTGACCATACGATCGATCCGCCCGCGTTGCTCTCGAGCCGCGCCAGGATCAGGCCAAACAAACGCAACTGGGCTTCGGGCTTGGTGCGATACAGCCGGCGTGAAATGTCCGACAGCGGCGCCCCGGCGTCGACCAGCCAGGCCGAGACCAGCAGCGTGCGCGGCGTGGCGTTGGGATGGGCGAAGGTCGCCGTGTCCATGACGATCCCGGCCATCAGGTCGGCGGCCAGCGCTCCGTCGTGGAGCTCCGGACGCACTCCGAGCCGCGCGGCGAGCAGCGCAACCATCTCACACGTCGCTGCAGCGCGCGGATCGATCCAATCCGTCTCGGCGCTGGCATCGTTCGAGGCGTGGTGGTCGATCACGACGCGTGGCAGACGCGCGAACAGCTCGGCATGACGGGTGCCCACGCCACCGATCCGGTCGAGCGATCCGCAATCCACGATGACGGCCAGATCGTACGGTGCGGCGGGGTCCGGGTCGGTACGGAAGCGCTCCACTCCCGGCAGGAAGTCGTACAGCCGCGGGACCGGATCCGTGCAGATCGGGTCGGCGGCACCGCCCATCGATTCCACCAGCCGGACCACCCCTAGCGCCGCCCCGAGCGTATCGGCGTCCGGGTTCTCATGGCTGACGGCGAGGACGTGGCGAGCGCTCCGCAGACGCGCGATCACGGGCTCCGGGACGGCCGCCAGGAACGGCAGCAGGTCGATGGTCACCGGGTCGCCCGTCGGTCGTGTCCAGTCCGGGCAGTCCTGGGGCTGCCTGCCCGATGACGCGCTGGAGACTCGGGCAAGCGCACGGCCGAGGGAGGTTCATCGGGGAGATCCCCCGAGTGCGGTAACCGGACGACCGGCGTCGGCAGCGATTCACCAACCGGAGGGTCGCTTTCGGGCGTCCGGCCAGACTCGAGCTCGCTCAACAGTCGGAGCACGCGGGTGCCACGCTCGGCGGTGTCGTCCAGGTGCACATGGAGATCGGGGAGCCGCCTGATCCGCAGGCGCGCGCCCAGCTGGTGGCGCACGAAGGGCATCGCATGACGCAGCGCGGCGACGGTCGCTTCGCGCTCGGCGGGCTGCCCGATCACGCTGACCCAGACCTTGGCATGGCGCAGGTCCGCCGTCGTCTCGACCGCGGTGATCGTGGCGAAACCGACGCGCGGATCTGCCACCTCGCGCGTGATGATCGACCCGATCTCCTGCCGGAGCAACTCGTCAACGCGATCCGTCCGTTGGCTCATCGGATTGATACCGGTCGTCGCCGCCTGGGCGTTCGAGCCGAAGGCGCGAGCGAGCACGGGAGCGAGCGCACCCCCGGTGCGTGAACGAGCGCGCGGAGCGAGCAACGCACGGATCGGGCGTCCAGGCGGCGACTAGCTACCGGCCGCTGCCCGCGAGACGCTCTGCGAGGTGAAGCACTCGATGATGTCGCCTTCCTGGAGGTCGTGGAAGCCGGCCAGGCCGATGCCGCACTCGTAATTGGTGGCAACTTCGCGAACGTCATCACGGAACCGGCGGAGCGACTCGACCTTGTCCGTGGCGATGACCTTGCCGCCGCGCCAGACCCGGACGTTGCCGCGCACGATTCGACCGTCGGTCACGAACGACCCGGCGATGACGGTGCTCTTGCCAACCCGGAAGACCTGGCGAACCTCCGCCCGACCCTCCACGACCTCCACGATCTCGGGCTCCAGTAGACCCTTGAGCGCGGCGCCCAGGTCGTCCGTCAGCTTGTAGATGATGTCGTAGAGGCGGACGTCAACACCCTCGACGTCGGCGGCGCGACGCGCCGTCTCGGTGATCTTCGTGTTGAATCCCACCACGATCGCATTCGAAGCGGCGGCCAGCATGATGTCGTTGTCGGTGATGTCGCCGGCACCCTCGTGCAGGACGTTGAGGCGGATTTCGTCCTGGTCGAGCTGCTCGAGCGCATGGGTGATCGCGCCGAGCGATCCGGACACGTCCGACTTCAGGATGACCCGCAGTTCCTTGGCTTGACCAGCCTGGATCTGGCGATACAGGTCCTCCAGGGTCGCGCGGCCACTCCCCTCCCCCGCCTTGGCTGCGATCGCCGCCTTTCGGCCGTCAACCACGGCCCGGGCAGCCTTGTCGTCCGCGACGACGCGCAGGATGTCGCCGGCCGCCGGGACCTCGGACAGCCCAAGCACCACGACGGCACTCGACGGTCCCGCCTTTGTCACCCGAATGCCCTTGTCGTTCTCCAGCGCGCGGACGCGACCGAACGTCTCGCCGACGACGATGATGTCACCGACTTTGAGCGTGCCGGTCTGGACCAGGGCCGTCGCAACGGGACCGCGACCCTTGTCCAACTGCGCCTCGACGATCGTGCCGATCGCGGGCCGCTTCGGGTTGGCCTTGAGTTCCTGGAGATCCGCCACCAGCAGGATCATCTCGAGGAGGGCGTCCAGTCCCAGGCGGGTCTTGGCCGAGACCGGGACGAGCGGAACGTCGCCGCCGTATTCCTCGACGACGATGCCGGCATCCGTCAGATCTGTCTTGACCCGATCCGGGTTGGCGTCGGTCTTGTCGATCTTGTTGAGCGCGATGATGATCGGGACCTTGGCCGCTTTCGCATGGCTGATCGCCTCAAGCGTCTGGGGCATGACGCCGTCGTCCGCGGCCACCACCACGACCGCGATGTCCGTGACCCGGGCTCCTCTCGCGCGCATCGCCGTGAAGGCCTCATGGCCAGGGGTGTCGAGGAAGACCACCCGCTTCCCGTCGTGGGTGACTTCACTCGCTCCGATGTGCTGGGTGATCCCGCCGCGCTCCGCGGCGGCCACTTCGGTGGTCCGGATCGCGTCGAGCAGGCTCGTCTTGCCATGGTCGACGTGGCCCATGACGGTCACGATCGGCGCCCGCGGCTGGAGGAGCGACTCATCGTCCTCCTCATACAGGATCTCCTTGGTCGCCTCCGCGATCGGTCCATCCATCTCGCCGTCGGCGCCATTCACACTCGACGCGAGGACCGTCTCGGCCACCTCGAACCCGAGCTCACCCGCCACCAGAGACGCCGTGTCCCGATCGACCAGCTGGTTGATGGTGGCGAAGATGCCGCTCTTGATCAGCTCCCGGATGATGTCCGCCGGGTTGACCCCCAGGACCTCGCCGAGCTCCTTGACGGTAATGGTGCCGGGCAGCTCGATGGCGCCACGCTCACGAGGATCCGCGACCCCGACGCTCCCGCCCGGCACGAAGAGGCCGTCACGACGCGGCGGCTTGCGCGGGCCGCGACGGCCGCGAGTGCCGCTTCTACTCCTGGCCACGAATGCCTCCTTCGATCGATGTGGTGGTTGCGTCCGCGATCCGATCCGTCAGTGCGATGCGCAGCTCGGCAGGGAGCGGAGTCCTGAGGGCCCGGTTGAGGGCGCCCTTTCTGATTGCGGTATCCATGCATTCTGCGGTTCGACAGACATATGCGCCACGGCCCGGAGCCCGGCCGCCCGGATCGATCGTGATCCGGCCAGCCAAGGCCACGATGCGCAGCAGATCGCGCTTCTCCCGGACGGATCGGCAGGCGACGCAGGAGCGGTTCGGGATCCGTCGCGCCGCGACGGCTCTGACGCCCCGGTCTACGGTGCCACCTCATCGCTGTCGGCCGGCTTGGCCGTTTTGCGCACCCGCTTTGGCTTGGCCACAAGCGCGTCAACGGCGAGCGCGGCGTCGGTCGCGGGTTCGGCGTCGGTCGCGGGTTCGGCGTCGGCCGCGGCCGTCGGGCCTGGATCGATCTTGGCGGCCGTGGACTTGGCTCTGCTGGCGCGGACCACCTTCGCTTTTGGTGCGGGCGCACCCGCGTCAACGTCAGCCTTCTCCGCGCCAGGCGACTCAGTCGGCGCCGTGACGGCGGCCGCCGCAGTGGCCGCAGAGGCGGCGGCCCGAGCCTCCGCGACGGACACGTCACTGCGAATGTCAATCCGCCAGCCCGTCAGGCGGGCCGCCAGTCGCGCGTTCTGCCCTTCGCGGCCGATTGCGAGCGAGAGCATCCGCTCCGGAACGGTGACGCTGGCGATCCGATGCTCCACATCGATATCGACAGAGATGACCTGGGCCGGGCTGAGCGCATTGGCCACCAGGACCGCGGGATCGTCACTCCACGGGATGACGTCGATCTTCTCCCCCGAAACCTCGGCCACGACGGCCTGGACGCGCGCGCCACGCTGCCCAACGGTGGCCCCCACCGGATCGAGGCCCTCCTGGCGGGAGGCAACCGCGACCTTGCTGCGACTCCCGGCTTCGCGAGCGATCGCCTTGATCTCGACGACGCCGCTGTGGATTTCCGGGACCTCAAGCTCGAACAGGCGCTTGAGGAACCCCTTGTGCGTCCGGCTGACAAAGATCTGCGGGCCATGGACTGAGCGCCTGACCTCGAGCACGTAAGCCTTGACGTTCTGACCGATCCGGTAGTGCTCGAGGGCGGATTGCTCCGTCGTGGCCAGGATCCCCTCGACGTTCTTGCCGACGTCGAGAATGATCGCGCGTGGTTCGACCCGGTTGACCGTCCCGGTCATCAGCTCACCCTCGCGGCTGGCAAATTGGTCGAAAACCTGGTCGCGCTCGACCTCCCGGATCCGCTGGAGCACGATCTGCTTGGCCGTCTGGGCACCGATCCGGCCGAAGACGTCGCCATCGAGTTGCTCGGTCTCAACCAGGTCACCGACGCCCGCCTCGGGATCGATGACGTGCGCCTGCTCGACCGTCATCTGGGTGAACTCGTCCTCAACCTCACCGACGACACGGCGGGCACGAAAGACGCGGATCTTGCCGGTTTCGGCATCGATTCGGACGTGAATGTCTTCGTCCCCAGCCACGCGCCGGTAGGCGGACTGAATGCCGTCCTCGACCGCGCCGATCAGCTGCTCGCGCGAGATCTGCTTTTCGGCATTGAGCTGGAGGAGGGCACCGACGAAGTCACGACTCACGATGGCCTCCGTTCCTGATGCAGGTGCTGCGTATGTACGGCCCGTTCAATAAAGAAACGTGGGGGTCACCCACGTCACGGAGCGGCCGGTCGAATGGCGGGCAGTATACACCCGGGAGCGTGGACCCTCAATCAACGGTTCCCAGAGTGGTACGGATTGAAGCCCATGCGGGCAGATCGATCGACCCTCGTTGACTGATCCGTACTCGGTTCAATCGTCCGCCGCTGACGGCATTCCGTGATCTGGACGGAGGTCGACAGTCCACGCGTTGCAGCGCTGATGTTCGCGTCCTGCCACCAGCCCGCTATCCGAAGCGCCTCGCGACGTAGTCGTCGAGGATCTCGATGAACTCGACGACGAGCCCATCGCCGCGCAACGTGCGGTCGAGACGACCGTCGATGAATACCGGCGCGACTGGATCCTCGAACGTGCCGGGCAGACTGATCCCGATGTCAGCGTGCTTGGACTCCCCGGGACCATTGACGACGCAGCCCATCACGGCGACCCGCAGCTCCTCGGCGCCTGGGCGTGTCGTGCGCCACTCGGGCATCCGATCCTTGAGGTGCGTCTGGATCTGGAGCGCCATCTCCTGGAAATAGGTGGAGGTCGTCCGACCACATCCCGGACAGGCGCTGACCTGGGGCAGGAACGAGCGCAGGCCCATGGACTGGAGAACCTGCTGGGCGACCTCCACCTCGCGTTCGCGCGGCCCACCCGGCTCGGGCGTGAGCGATACCCGGATCGTGTCGCCGATCCCTTCGTTGAGCAGGATCGCGAGGCCGGCGGTGGAGGCGACGATCCCCTTGTCGCCCAGCCCGGCCTCGGTCAGGCCAAGGTGGAGCGGGTAGTCGCTGCGGGCGGCCAGGAGACGGTAGATGTCCACCAGGTCCCGAACGCCACTGACCTTGGCGGACAGGATGATCCGGTCATGGCGCAGCCCCGTTGCCTCGGCCAGCTCCGCCGAGCGCATGGCCGACTCGAGCATCGCCTCGATCATCACGTCACGGGCGTCGCGCGGCTCCGGAAACTTCGCGTTCAGATCCATCAGCTCGGTCAGGATGGCCTGGTCGAGCGAGCCCCAGTTGACGCCGATGCGCACCGGTCTGTCGTTCTCGATGGCGATCCGGATGATCGTGGTGAAGTGCTCGTCGTGACGCTTTGCCCCGACATTCCCGGGGTTGATCCGGTACTTGGCGAGCGCGGCCGCCGTCTCCGGGTAGTCCGCCAGCAGCTTGTGCCCGTTGTAATGGAAGTCGCCGACGATGGGGACGTCCACACCCAGCCCGCGCACCTTGCGGATCATTTCCGGGACCGCGGCCGCGGCCTCGTCCGTGTTGACCGTCACGCGCACCAGTTGCGACCCGGCGTGGGCGAGCCTCGCCACCTGGATCGCGGTCGAGTCAGCGTCCGCGGTATCGGTGTTGGTCATCGACTGGACCACCACGGGGTGGGCACTGCCGACCAGGACCCCGCCGACGTCGACGCTGACCGTCGGCCGTCGCCGAGGACGCAGCGCCTCACCGCCGCTCATGACCCGGCGTCCCCGCCCAGCTCCCGGACGATGTCAAACCCGGTGATCCAGATCAGGAACGCGAACAGGAAGACGAACCCGACGAGATAGGTCAGCCGCTCCGCGCGCAGGCTGATCCGTCTTCCGAAGATGCTCTTGAGGACGATCACCAGCATCCGCCCACCATCGAGCGGCGGGAACGGCAGGATGTTGACCACCGCCAGGTTGGCCGACAGGATCCCAGCCACATAGAGCGTGACGATCGGGCCGAGCTGCCAGAAGATGTCGCCGATCTGGGTGGCAATCCCGACTGGACCCGAGACCGGCGGCGGCTCGGTCGGTCGATTGATGATGGCGTCGCCGAGTTGTCCGAGTCCGCCGATGATCAGCCCGAGCGCATCGATTGTCCGCCGGACGCCCAACCCCACCGCCTCAGCGGGCCCGTACGAAATCACGGACCGGGTCGTCGCCGCCGCCTGGGTGATGCCGATCGCGCCCCGTCCGGCCGCAATCGCTGCCTGATCCCGCAGGGTTACCGCAACCTGGGAGGTTGCCCCGTCGGCGTGCTCGATTCCGAGCTGCACGGTCTGTCCGGCCCGGTTGCGCAGATCGACGATCAGCGCTTCATCCCCAAAGGCCCCATACGCCCGGCCGTCGAGATTGGCGATGACGTCACCGGGTACCAGACCGGCCGTGGCCGCCGGCGAACCGGGCTGCACCTCCACCACCCGGATCCCGATCGTTGGATCACCGATCAGCGCGATCCCCGTGAAGATCGCGAACGCCAGCACAACGTTCATCCCGACACCGGCGACCAGGATCAGGAGCTTGGTGGGCAGCCGCTGCGCCGCGAATGAGCGCGGATCGTCGCCATCGGTGCCGTCTTCGCCCTCGAGCTTGACGAAGCCACCGATCGGTAGCCAGTTGAGCGTGTACAGGGTCTCACCGCTCCTGCGCATGACCTTGGCGCGCGGCGGAAAGCCAACCCCGAATTCGAGCACCCGCACCCTGGCCAGGCGAGCCGTCACGAAATGGCCAAGCTCGTGGATCACCACCAGCACGCCAAGGATCAGGATGAACAAGACGATTGTGATGATCGATTGGAGCGCTCCGATCACGCCGCGCCTCCCATGGCGGCCGTCGCAAGGGTGGCGCGGATCTCCCGGTCCATGTCGAGTAGCTCGTCAATCCCGGGATTGCCGGGGCCAGATCCGAAGCGCGTGACGGCGTCCTCGAGCAACCACGGAATTCGGTCAAAGTCGAGGGTGCCGCCGAGAAAGCGAGTCACCGCGACCTCGTCGGCGACGATGAGCGCGGCGCTGGCACGCGCTCCCGCCCGACCGGCCTCGCGGGCGATCCGGAGCGCCGGAAAGCGGCTCTCATCGGGCGCCCGGAACTCAAGACGCCCCATGGCCACCAGATCCGGTGGCGCGGCGGGCGAGGGACGGCGTTCTGGATACGTGAGTGCATACTGGATGGGGAGTCGCATATCCGGGGTGCCCAGCTGGGCCTTGACGGAGCCGTCAGTAAAGCGGACGGCTGAGTGGACGACGCTCTGCGGGTGGATCACCACCTCGATTGCGTCATAGTCGACATCGTACAACCAGTGTGCCTCGATGACCTCCAGGCCCTTGTTGGCGAGGGTCGCCGAGTCGATCGAGATCTTGGCGCCCATCGTCCAGATCGGATGGCGCAGCGCCTGCTCCGGCGTGATCGACGACAGGTCAGCCGGGGCATCGAGGAATGGGCCGCCCGACGCGGTCAGGATCAGCGCGGCCACACTCGTCATCGCCTCACCCGCCAGGCACTGCCAGATGGCCGAGTGCTCGGAGTCGATCGGGCGAAGCCACGCCAGGGGGCTGGCATATGGATCGCGGGCGTCCGCGGCGGCTCGCACCGCGGCGAGGCGTCGTGCGACGGGCATGACCAAGTGACCTCCCGCAACCAGCGTCTCCTTGTTGGCGGTGGCCACGATCTTGCCCGCTTCCAGCGCGGCGATGACCGGGCGAAGGCTGACCAGCCCGCCGGTTGCGACGACCACGATATCGACATCCTCGCGCGTGGCCAATCGCTCGAGGGCATCGGCGCCACCCACGTAGTCCGTTCCAGGCGGTAGGTCCAGCGCCGTGAACGCGGCCTCATCGCGCAGCCCGACGGCCGCGGGATGAAGCCTCGCGGCCTGCCCCGCGAGGACCGCCGCGTCGGAGCCGGCCGCCAGGGCGACGACACGGAACGCGTTGGAGTTGGCCTCCAGCACCTCGACCGCCTGTCGTCCGATCGAGCCGGTCGAACCAAGGACGGCCACCCCCAATACCGCCTGACGGTCCTCGTTCGCCACCTCAGCGGACAACAGCGAGCAGGTAGAGCGTCATGACTGGAGCCGCAAACAGGAACGAGTCAACGCGATCCAGGATCCCACCGTGACCCGGGATGAGCGTCCCGGAATCGCCCGCTCCGGCCGCGCGCTTGATCATCGATTCAGCCAGGTCGCCGACCTGCGCCGAGAGGGCCATTAGTGGGCCCAGCAGGAGCCCGTGCAGGGGCGGTTGACCGAGCGCTGTGAGCAGCATGATGGCAACGAGGGTCGTGGCAACCAGCCCGCCCGCCACGCCCTCGACGGTCTTGGAGGGCGAGATGTGCGTCAGAAGCCGGGTCCGCCCAAACCGCTTCCCGATGATGTAGGCCCCGGTGTCATAGGACCAGACCAACAGGACCAGCAGGAGGATCCAGGCTCGTTCCGCGCCCAGCCATGCGATCGGAGCTCCAGGCGGCACGACCGGGGCCACCTCGCCCAGGCGCAGGACGAACGATAGCAATGCGGCATAGGTTGCGCCGAAGATCGTTGAGATCCAGGTCGCGAGGCCGTCGTGGGGATCCGGCCGGGTCAACGACGCGGCAGCCACGAGCACGATGCCAACAGCCACCAGCAGGAGGCCGCTGCTGCCGAGGACCCCGGGGACAGCCGCGTCGAGGACCGTTGCCAGGGCCAGAGCGGTGCCCAACGCGGACAGCGGAGCGTAGCCCGCCGCGCGGAGCAGGCGGAATACCTCGATCGCGGCGAGGCCCGTGGCCAGGGCAATGGCCGCGGCCAGCACCTGTCCACCGATGGCCAGGATGATCAGGAGCACCGGCACGAACACCGCGGCGCTGATCGCGCGCTGACGCATCCCCGAGCTGACCTGCTCAGCGACCGAAGCGGCGCTGGCGAATGGCGAATTCCTGGAGCGCGGCGTCGAAGGTGTCGGGCCCGAAATCGGGCCACAGCGCGTCGCACGAGTAGAACTCGGCATACGCGGATTGCCAGATCAGGAAGTTGGACAGACGCTGCTCACCCCCGGTGCGAATGACCAGGTCCGGATCCGGGAGACCGGCCGTGTAGAGCGAGGCGCTGATCGCCTCCTCATCAATGTCTGACGGCGGTGTCCCGCTCGCTGCAAGCCGGCGGAAGGCATCGACGAGCTCGGTGCGGCCGGCGTAGTTGAAGGCGATATTGAGGACCAACCGATCACCGCCCGCCGTCGCGTCGAGCGCCTCACCGATCGATGCGCGGGTCGCGTCCGGGAGCTCGTTGAGCCGCCCGAGCAGTTGCACCCGGACGCCTTGCGCATGCAGCTCCGCGGTCTCGCTCCGAATGGCGGCCTCCAGCAGGCCGAACAGCCCGCTGACCTCCTCGTCCGATCGAGCCCAGTTCTCCCGACTGAACGCATACAGGGTCAAGACCCGGACACCACGGGTGACCGCGTGGCGTAGCAAGCCCCGAATGGCCTCCACGCCGGCGGCATGTCCATCGAGCTCCGACAGGTTCCGCTGCCTTGCCCAGCGCCGGTTGCCATCCATGATGATCGCGACGTGGCGGGGCAGATCGTCCAGGGTCGCTGTCGCCGGCGCAGCGAACGAGGCCACAGTGGGAGCTGCGTCCCCCCGTGCCGGCACGTGCGCCACGGGCAGCGCGTCTGTCGGCCTGGCGAGGGGTGCGCCAGCCACTAGACCTCGAGAACCTCCTGTTCCTTCGCGGCACCTAGCCGGTCGATATCGGCGACGTGGCGATCGGTCGTCCGCTGGAGGGTTTCGATCTCGCGGTGCACCTCGTCGGTGCCGATCCCGCCATCGTGCGTCTCGCGCTTGAGCTGATCGGCGGCGTCTCGGCGCCGGTTGCGAACCTCGACCCTGGCCTCTTCCATCCGCTTGTGGACGACCCGGACCAAGTCCCTGCGACGTTCCTCGGTGAGTGGGGGGATGTTGAGCCGCACGACCGTCCCGTCTCATGCCCCCTATCTCAAAAGCTGTCATCCTCGCCGCCGGCCTGGGCACGCGAATGCTCCCCGCGACGAAGGCCATCCCCAAAGAGATGCTCCCGAT
>JANNQZ010000313.1:0-8060 GCA_031401015.1 Chloroflexota bacterium
CGTTGACCGTCGTCGCGCCGACCAGTTCGATATCGGGCGACAGCGCCGCGACCATCAGGGCCACCGCATCGTCCGTGCCGGTATCCACGTCGAGGATGATTCGGGTCGTCACCGTGGCATTGTCGCACCGGCCCTTCAGCCTGCGTCCGCGCTCGTGCGCGCCCGTGGCGCCGAACCGACAGCGCGGCGACCACGGCCTGCCCGACATCCCTCGTGGGGGCTACCATGCCCGCGAGATGCGCGACATAGACCGACGACCCGGCGCGGGGTGGACGATGCCAATCGTTCATCCCTACTACCCGCCGCTGCCGGCAACCTATCGCGATGTGCGCATCCAGTCCGTCTTCTTCGAGACCGACCCCGAGGCGGTCGCCCCGTTCCTGCCGGAGCCTTTGCGGCCCAGCCCGGATGGCCTGTGCGTCGCCATGGGAATCCAGGTTCCCTTCTGCACGGCGTACGGGGCGTTCAATGAAGCGCTGCTGTTGCTGAAGGCCCGGTTCCTCGGCGAGGACGGCTGGTACATCCCGATCATCTGGCACGATGGCCCGGCCGGGATCGCAGCCGGCCGCGAAATCTACGGCGCCCCGAAGGTCTACGCGTCACTCGATATCCGGTTCGATGGGCCGACGATGCGGACGATCGCCTCGATGGGCGGTGTCCCGGTCCTGACGATCGCCTCGACCCTGGACGAGCCGGTCTCGCCGGACCTGGTCCCGACCACGGCGCCCGATTGGCGGCTCAAGGTCATCCCGCGCGCCGACGGCCCTGGAACGTCGCTCAAGCAGCTGATCGACGCCTCGGGGGCCAACGCGGATGTGACCGTCGCAGCGGCGTTCCGGGGTCGCGGGACCGTTTCACTCGGGGCGGCGCCGCTGGCCGACTTCACGACACTTGCACCGCGAGCGTATCGGGACGCCTGGTTCGTCGAGTCGAGCTTTCGCGAAGGGTATGGCCGGATCGTCCACGACTATCTGGCCGTCTCGCCGACCGACGCTGTGCCGCCCCGCTGAGGCTCGGGGGCCTGTCGATTCGGCGATCATGCGTTCGTCGTAGGAGCAGGTGGGCTCGAATACCACCCGCGGTGCCGCTGGCACCGCGGCATACCCGTCAGGGAGGGCTGATCAAATGGCCAACTATCTACTCGTCTATCACGGTGGCGGGATGCCCGAAACCCCCGAAGAAGGCGCCAAGGTCATGAAGGCGTGGGCCGACTGGTTCGGCACCCTCGGTGCCGCCGTGGTCGATGGCGGAAACCCCGTCTCGCAGGTCAAGACGATCGCCGCCAACGGCTCTGTCAGCGACGGCGGCGTCAACCCGTCGACTGGCTATAGCGTGCTCAAGGCCGACAACCTCGACGCGGCCGTCGCCATGGCGAAGGGTTGCCCGGTCCTCTCCGGCGGGGCGAGCATCGAGGTCGCCGAGACCTTCGAGGCGATGTAACCGGGTCCTCGAGACCAAACGGCCGCGGGGACACAGAGTCGGCTGACCACCCGGGCCCACCCGGTGGGTGGGCGCGGTCACAAGTCGGCGCCGTTCGGCCCACGGGAACGTGCCGAATGTCACCTTGCCGGGGCGTGGTGGCAACCACGACGATCCGCCGCATGGACACACTGCCGCAGGTTCCCCTGCCACTCACCGATCTAGATGAAGCCGCCCTCACTCGCCGCCGATTCCTGCGCAACGCCGCCCTGACCGGTGGCGGCATCGTCGCGGCCGCTGGATTGGCAGCCTGCGCACCGGCCGTCGCGGCCCCGGGGTGGACCCTGGGACCGGTCCTCGCCCCGGAGAGCGCACCGCCCGGCGCACCGGCTGCGACGGCGTCCCCAAGTGCCGCCAGCCACGCGATGTCGCCGGCTCCGGCTCCAGCCGCCTCCACCACCCCGGGTGCATCCGTGCCCGCCGGTTGGACCGACCACGATGTTCAGGCCCGTGACGTCGTCCGGCGCTATATCGGAAATCTCGCCCCGGCGCTGCAGGGCATCTACGGGGACGCGGCGTTCGCGAAACTCGTCGACATCCTGGGCGCGGGCGACAACTACCCGCAGCTCACCCAGAAGCCGTCGTTCGTCCAGGTCCCGCAGCTCGCCCTCAACGATGCGCTTGCGCCGCTGACGCCGGCCGTCGAGGGTGGCGTCAAGGTCTTCCGACTCACGATCGACGAGATCCAGCAGAACATCGACGAACTGCTGCCACCCATCGCCGCGCTTGGCTATAACGGCCAGTGGCCGGGTCCCACGATCCGCGTCAACCAGGGCGACAAGGTCCGGGCGATCTTCACCAACAACCTCAAGGAAACGACCGGTGTCCACTTCCACGGGGTTGAGTTCGCCGATTTCTTCCAGGACGGCGTCCCGTTCGTGACCCAGAAGCCGATCGTCCCGGGCGAGACCTACACCTACGAGTTCACCGCCTCGACCGCAGGCTCCCTGATGTACCACTCGCACCACAACGCGACCGACCAGGTTGGCCGCGGCCTGCTGGGTGCCTTCATCGTCACGCCAACGACCGAACCCGTGGTCGCCGACCGCGACTACATCTGGATCTCGAATGACTCGCTTGGCGGGTTCACGATCAACGGTCACGGCTTCCCGGCGGTCGTGCCGGTCCTGGCTGCGGTTGGCGAGACGGTCCGGATCCGGTTCATGAACGAGGGGGTCATGATGCACCCGTGGCACAGCCACGGGTACAAGATGCGGGTCATCGCTCGAGACGGCTGGCCCCTCGGCAGTGCTGAATTTGACTGCGACACGCTCGCGGTCAACCCGGGTGAGCGCTATGACGTCCTGATCAAGGTCGATCGGCCCGGGGTCTGGGCCTTCCATTGCCACGTCCTCCCGCACGTCGAGGGGGTGAACGGGATGTTCGGCATGGTCAGCACGATGATCGTGGTCCCGGAGAAGGCCCACGTGGACGCGATCGTCGCGGCTTTGCTCGCGTAGGAGCGACGCGTCGGCGGTCCGGGTGTCCTGCCAGACGATGGCGTTGGTGATGGGCCGTCCGGTTCGGCGCGACCAGACCACCGTCGTTTCGCGCTGGTTGCTGATTCCGACGGCCACCAGCGCCCGCGCATCCGCGCCAATCTCGCCGAGGGCCACCCGTACGCACGCATGAACTCGGTCGAGGATCTCTGCCGCGTCGTGCTCGACCCAACCCGGGCGCGGGGTGATCTGGCGGTGCTCCAACTGGTGACTTGCCACGGCGCGTCCGGCGTGGTCGAACAGGATGCAGCGGCTGCTCGTCGTCCCCTGGTCGATGGCGGCGACGAGCGAGCGGGGCGCGACGGTCACAGCGGCGATCGTACGAGACCGGCGGCGATCCAGGCGGCCATCGTGGCGCAATGCTCGACGGCAACGACACGTCGTCTCCATACCCCCTCCACACCCGGACTCGAGGATGGGGTCAGACGGATCCGACCAGGATCCGCAGGTTCCTCGAGGAGTTTCACCGACATGTCCCGCACCATTCGCGCCATCCTGCTCATCGCCGTCCTGGCGACCGGGGGTGGATTCATCGCGGTCACGGCCTACCAGGCCGGCATCAATTCCGCCGTCACCACGGCCATTACCGACGGCGCCATCGTGGTCGCTCCCCTCCCTGCCTACGCCTACGGCTACGGCTACCCGGGTGGCTTCGGCTTCGGGTTCTTCGGTTTCCTCGGCACGCTGCTCTTCCTATTTCTGTTCTTCGGGCTGATTCGAGCGCTCGCCTTCCGCGGCGGGCCACGTCGGCACGGCCCGCACGGCGGCTGGGGCTCGCGCGGCGACTGGGGCTCGCGCGGCGGATGGGGTCCGGGCTACGGACCAGAATCATCGAGCGAGCCGCCGGCACCGAATCCACCTTCCAAGCCGGCTTGACTGGGGGAAGCCTGCCGCTCATGGCGCCCCCGGACCCATGGTCCGGGGGCGCATCCGTTCCCCGAGGGGCACCTCCGGCTCTACGATGCCGCCAATGAAGACGATTCTGGTCGTCGATGACGAACCGAAGATCAGCCAGCTCGCCCGGGACTACCTCGAACACGCGGGTTTCGGCGTCATCGTCGCGGGGGATGGCCAGGCGGCGTTGACTGCCGTCCGCCAGCGGCGGCCGGACCTGGTCGTCCTGGACCTCGGGCTGCCCGGCCTCGATGGCCTGGACGTGACACGCGAGCTGCGCCGTGACTCGACCATCCCGATCGTCATGCTGACCGCCCGCGACGACGAACTCGACAAGCTCGTCGGGCTCGAACTCGGCGCCGACGACTACCTGACCAAGCCGTTCAGCCCGCGCGAGCTTGTCGCACGGGTTCGAGCGGTCCTGCGCCGGACGGAGGCTGGTTCGGGTGGGCCAAGCGACCTGGTCCGTGCCGGCGACGTCGTCCTGGACGTGCCCCGGATGCGCACCGAGGTGGCCGGCCGCACCGTCGAACTGACCGCTACCGAATTCGGCCTGCTGCGCACGCTCGCCGCCAGCCCGGGCCGCATCTTCACTCGCTCCCAGCTCCTCGACGAGATCCGTGGGGTCGCCTTCGAGTCCTACGAGCGGGCGATTGACTCGCACATCAAGAACCTGCGCCGGAAGCTCGAGCCGGATCCACGGGAGCCCCGCTACGTCCTGACGGTCTACGGCGTGGGCTATCGATTCGCCGACGACCGTGGGGCGGGGCCGGCGTGACGCGGCGCGCCGACGGAGGCGGATTCGGGCCGTGGGACCGCCGGGACCCGCACGTCCAGGAGAGGTGGCAGCGCCGCGCCCGCCACTGGCAACGGACGGGTGGCAAGCGCGGATGGTCGGGTCCAAAAGGCTTCGGCTGCCTCTTTGGGCTGATTTTCCTCCTCGTGGCCGGCTCACTCGTCGCGGTGGTGGCGACGTTGCTGTCATTCCTCGGTCCGCTGCTCGCCCTAGTCCTCGGAGCGGCGTTCGTAATCGTCCTGTTCGTCATGGGCCGGACGCTGTTCCTGACGGCCCGCGCGCTGGATCGGCTGGTCGAGGTGACACGGCAGGTCGAGTCGGGCGACTACTCCCCGCCGCGCGGCGGTCGGCAAGCGGCCCGAGGATTGCCGATTGTCGGCCAGCTCACCGACGGGTTCGACACGATGGTCGCGCGACTCAAGGCCGACGAGGACCAGCGGCGAACCCTCCTCGCCGACGTCAGCCATGAACTGCGCACGCCGTTGGCCGTCATCACCGGCAACCTCGAGGCGATCCTCGACGGCGTCTACCCGGCGGATCCCGCACACCTTGGCCCGATCCTCGAGGAGACGCGAGTCATGGAGCGGCTGATCGAGGACCTGCGCACCATCGCCCTGTCCGAGGGCGGAACCCTGGCGCTCCATCCGGAACCGACCGACCCGGATCTCCTCATCGGTGAGGTCGTCCGTGCCTTCACGCCCGCTGCGGTCGCGGCGGGCGTGACGCTGGTGATCGAGACCGAGGGCGATCTGCCGATCCTCGACCTCGACCCGGTGCGGATGCGTGAGGTGCTCTCCAACCTCGTCGCCAATGCGTTGCGACATACGCCCGGGGGCGGCACCGTGTCGGTTGGTGGGTCGGCCACGCCGAGGCTGGTCTGGCTGACGGTGCGCGACACGGGGCCGGGCATCGACCCGGCGCTCCTGCCCCATATCTTCGATCGCTTCGTCAAGGGATCAGGGTCGCGAGGCTCGGGGCTGGGCCTGGCCATTGCGCGCGGCCTGGTCGAAGCGCACGGCGGGACGATCTCGGTGGCGTCGGCAACCGGCGACAGGACCACCTTCCGCGTGGAGTTGCCGCGAACCCCAAACGACTGACGTCGAAGCCTGTGGGGCGCAGGACTCGTGATCCGGGGCGCACACCGCAGGGTTCAGCGGCGAGTCAGGCTCCAGCCTCGCGCGTCGACCAGTACTCCCGCCAGCCACCGAACCCGGTGATCTCACGGTGGATGCCTTCGGCCATCTCGCGCGGGAACAGGATGCCCGGCACGACGCGACCGTCGGCCAGCTCCACCGGCCCGCGATAGAGACCCGGCGGCTCCCCGGCCTCCACGCTGGCCCAAACCTCGTCGGGCACGTCGTACAGCTCGCCCGGGACGGAGATCCCGCCCTCCGCCGCCTCGAACATGCCCGGGTGGACGTCTCCGATGGAATAGATCCGATAGCGCGGCGCGGTCATGAACTCGCCCAGAAATGTTGCGCCATCGAGGTTGGCGTTGAGCTTGAGGCCGCGCATGAGCGTGCCATTCACGAAGAGTTGCGCCACGAAACCTCCTTCGTCGCTGGAAGGGGGAGGCGCGGACGGCCTAAGGTTTCGTCCGCGCCTCGATCCCCCGAAACACTGATGCTTGGTCAGGCCATTTCGGACTCCGCTTCGGGCGGCGTGGTGAGCGCGGTCCGGAAGTCTGCCGACGTGGCGCGGCCCTCACGCCAGGCGACCACCCAGAAGACGATGGCCGCGAACGCGTAACCGAGGAAGACCGCGTTCGGTTGACCGAACACGATCGCCCCATCCACCACGGACACGATGAGCTGCGTGGCGTGGATGAAGCCGGTGACCGCGAGGATGGCGCCGACGACCGCGTAGACGATCGCCCGGCTGTACTCGCGGTCGATGATGAACACCGCGATCGCGCCAAGGACCAGCCCGGCAACAACGGCGCCGCCACCGAAGATGGCCATCCCGTCGTAGATCACGCCCGCCCCGTTGAGCGGTCCAGAGCCAACCTCCGCGGCGTTGGTGCCGGCAGCCCCGAGCGCGCCATCGATCTGACCCTGGGCCCACGCGGCGATGTTCGGCAGCATCGCCAGGACGACCGCCGGGGCGTGTCGGGCGGGCGTCGTGGTGAACGCCTGTGCCCCGATCACGAGACCGATGAACAGCAGGATCGGGACGAGGGCCTGGATCGGGATGACGGCCAGGAACAGGCCGACCAACCCGAAGAGGCAGATCACTGCGACGACGACGCCGGTCGCCAGCGAGTAGCCGATCCGGCCGCCAACGGCCTTCCAGCCGGGATGGCCGATGTAGACGGCCGGCGGGAAGGGGCTGCCCAGAAATGAGCCGATCACGGCCCCGCCGCCGTCGGCCAGCAGGATGTGGCGGAGGTTGTAGTCATCGCCGGCCGCCGAGGCGCTTTCGACGTTGTTCATCGCCTCGGTGAAGTTGTAGATGCCGAGCGGGATGGCTGTCACGAGCAACGGCAGGATCTGGCTCAAGCCGCTGATGACCTCGGTTCCTGGAATGGGCAGGTGGATGCCGAACTGGGCGAAGGAATCGCCGACGGCCTTGGGATCCATGCCGGTCCACGCGCCGCTCAGGTAGGCGATCCAACCGATCGCGGTACCGACCACGACCGCGAGCAATCCGCCGGGCACGCCGCCGGGCATCCGGACGCCGGCCGTCCAGCTGAGCAGGATGATGGCGAGGACCGGCAACGCGATCCACGGCACCTCGAACATCTGGAAGGCGGGCCGCATGGAGATGAACGCGATCGAGATCCCGGCCAGCGTCCCGAGCATCGCCGCGCGGGGGGTGAACCGCCGGATCGTCGGGCCGACGAAGGCTCCGATGAGGATGATCACGCCGACGATGAACGCCCAGGCCAGGCCAGCCATCCAGGCCTCGAGCGGGGTCCCACCGCGCAGGACGATCGGCAGCATGATCACGAAGGTGACGAAGAAGTAGTGCGGAACGCTCGGCCCGTACGGCATCGCCGTGACGTTCTCGCGACCCGTCTGCTTCGCTAACCGATAGGCCAGGAAGGCGTAGAACAGGTTGCCCAGCGGCAGCGCGATCGCCAACGCGGGCAGGATCCGTCCATAGACCGTGCCGGTGTCCAGGCCCACCACGAACAGGGCGAGGCCGGACAGCACGAGCACGTTGAGCAGGACGTTCGTTCCGAGGCCGAAGAATGCGTTCCAGTCACCCGGCACCCAGAGCTTCGGCTTGAATGCGCTGGAATTCGTGGTCACGTCTTGGTATCTCCCTCTCCTGCGAAGCCAACGCGGGCCCCGCGTACGCTCCCTCCGTCAACTCCTCGCGGCGATCAGTCGATAGGCATCACGCCGTCGCGGCGGCGGGGGCCGCGGCGACGGCGTCCGGAAACTGCT
>JANNQZ010000314.1:0-1677 GCA_031401015.1 Chloroflexota bacterium
TTGTGGCGTTGCCGGGAAGATTGGATTTCCAGATGGTGCGGCCGGTTTGGTCAATATAGCCCCATTTACCGCCGGGCCAGGTGACGCGAGCCAGTCCACCGTGAAACTCTTCGGCGACATTGTGTTCGACGTTAATGACAAGTTTGTTGGCGGAGTCAATGTAGCCCCAACCGTTGCCGATACGAACGGGAGCAAGGCCTTCGCTGAAATCGTTCCGTCATGGCGCGCGGCGCGGACCCTCTTGCCGCGATCAGGAGCGGCGACCGGGGCGTGATGATTGCGGTCGCAGGGTTTGCGCTGGTCATTGTTGGCTGGGCCTTGAACGTTTCGTTCAGCTTCTGGACACTGGCCCAGGCGGCGCTGCCGGTCGCGGTGCTTGCGATTGCGGCGCTGACCGTCGTTGAGGCGCCACGGATCCCGTCGCCCATTCCGGTCGCCTGGGTCGGGGCCGCGATCGCCGTCTTCGGGGCGATCCTCGCAGTCGCTCACTGGGGGGACCTGACCTCGCTGGGGCAGACGGAGCTGGAGCTGGACCCGTTCGACTTTCTCGGTTTGCTGGCCTACTCCGTCGGGGCGGCCCTGACCATCGTCGGAGGGGTGCTGAGCGGGGCCGCGACCCTGCCCGCCGATCCATCGGCCGACGATCCGGCTGGCGGGATCTGACCAGTCCCGTTCCAGCCACCCTGCTTCTACCCGGCGGGACGCTCCGGGACCGCCCGCTGCCGCATTGGCACGCCCGAGCCGCCATACCGCTGGGCCACGATCTCCGCCAGGATCGCCAGCGCCGTCTCCGAGGGGGCACGACCGCCCAGGTCCAGCCCGACCGGTCCCCGTAGCTCGGCCAGTTCCTCGGCCGTCACGCCCGCGTCGAGCAGCCGCTCCCTCCGATCCCCCTGGGTCTTGCGCGACCCGACGGCGCCCACGTAGCGGCAGCCGCGGCGAAGCGCCTCGACGATCGCAGGCTCATCGAACTTGACGTCGTGGGTCAGGACGGCGACCGCGTCATTGGGGCCCAGCCCGATCTCGTCGGCCACTTCGTCGGGCCAGCCGACGATCAGGCGATCCACATCGGGGAATCGCTCCGCCGTGGCGAATGAGGCGCGACCATCGATCACCACCGTCTCGAACCCCAGCTCCTTCGCCAGCCGGACGAGCGAGCGCGCGACTTCGACCGCTCCGACCACGACCAGCCGCGGTCGAACGGGATAGACCTCGATAAACAACGAGCGACCGCCGAGCTCGACCGTCCGGGAGAGCCCGCGTTGAAGCGCATCGCCGGCGGCCTCGATGAGCTGTCGGTCGAGCGCCGGGTCGCCGAGCGTGCCCTCTAGACGCCCGTCGTCGTGGACCACCAGCTCCGGCTCGGGGGGCGCGCCCGTACCCGGCGTGTGCTGACCGAACCCGGGGGGCGGCGAGTCCGCGGGGAGTGGCGTGACGACCGCCGAACCATGGCCACCGGCACCCAGCGATGCCACGGCCGCGGCGACCGCCGCCGAAGGCACGGTCGGCTCCACCAGGACATCGATCGTGCCGCCGCAAGCGAGGCCGACGTCCCACGCCTGCTCGTCGCTGATCCCATAACGGATCACCCGGGCGTGGCCGCTGACTCGGGCCCGCTCAATCTCCTCCGCTGCCGCACCCTCCACGCAACCACCGCTGACGGAACCGGCGATCCGC
>JANNQZ010000315.1:0-2609 GCA_031401015.1 Chloroflexota bacterium
CCCGGCGCGACCTTCAGATGGCCGCGGTAAGTCGCCCGGCCGCCGTCCTTGCTTACCGACTTGGAGACGATGCGGCTCTTGGTGTCCGGCGCGAGGTGGATCGCCTTGGCGCCGGTGTCCTGGTGCTGGCCCTTGCCGGCCACGGCGACGCTGATGATGTCCGCCGTGGCCCCCTCGCCGCGCAGGTAGATCGCCGGGAACTTCACGGTCTTGCGCGAGCCGGTGTTGGCGTCGATCCACTCGACGGTGGAGTCCTCGTAGGCGTGCGCCCGCTTGGTCACGAGGTTGTACACGTCGTTCGACCAGTTCTGGATGGTCGTGTAGCGCACCTTGGACTTGGGCAGCGCGACGACCTCAACGACCGCCACGTGGAGCGATTCGGTGGCGTAGATGGGGGCTGTACACCCCTCTATATAGTGTACTTTCGCGCCCTCTTCGACCACTATTAGTGTCCGCTCGAACTGACCGGTGTTCTCGCCGTTGATCCGGAAGTAGGCCTGCAGCGGCAGCGGAACCTCGACGCCCCTTGGCACGAAGACGAACGAGCCGCCCGACCAGACCGCCGCGTTGAGGGCCGAGAACTTGTTGTCCTCCGCCGGGACTACGGTGCCGAAGTACTTGCGGAAGATGTCCGGATACTCCTTGAGCGCCTGGTCCGTGCCCATGAACACGACGCCGAGCTTGGTCAACTCCTCCTTGACCGAGTGGTAGACGACCTCGCTGTCGTACTGCGCGCCGACGCCGGCCAGGAACTTGCGCTCCGCCTCCGGGATGCCGAGCCGCTCGAAGGTGGCCTTGATCTGCTCGGGGACGTCATCCCACGACTTCTCTTCGCGTTCGGATGGCTTGCGGTAATAGACGATCTTGTCGAAGTCGATCTTGTCGAGACCGTCGGTCCAGGTCGGAATCGGGCGCTTGAGGAAGTGCTCATAGGCGCGCAGGCGGTACTGCAGCATCCAGTCCGGCTCTTCCTTGAAGCCGCTGATCTCCTCGACCGTCTCGCGGGTCAGCCCGCGCTTGGTTTCACGCAGGTACGCGATGTCGTCGTGGAAGGCGAACTGGTCGCGCTTGTCGGTGACGATCTCGCGGGTAGCGGTCATCGGGTCTCCGGTCGTGGGTTCGAGGCCATTCCAGGCTGTCTGCCGGGCGCAATCTAATTCCGAGTCAGATTATCGGGATTAGAGGCGAAACCGTCAACGATCCCCAGTACCTGGCGTGGATCCTGTCGCCAGGGTCGCTCGCTGGCTCGCCCGGCCGAAGGGCACGGGCCGCTCAGGCCGGCTGTTCCGCCAGACCGTGCAGGTCGCCCGAACCGTGGAATTCGACGAGGGTCTCGCGGCGGCCGCCGGCCCCGACCTGGCGTCCGGCGACCAGGACGTGACCCCGGATCGCTCGGCCGTCCGCCGTCCGCCCGGTCAACTCACCCTCGTCGAGGGCTGGGCCGGACCGCGTCACCACGCGTGCACTCCACTGCGAATGGCCAGCGGCATCCTCCCAGCAGTCGACCGTCGCGGACGGCAGGGCCCCACCGGCAAAGGTCACGTCGAGGAGCGCGAAACGCACATGTCGTCTGGCCACACACCCACCATAGCAGGGCGGGCGCCAGACCCTCGGTAGCTCAACCGCCTAACCGGGTTGCCGACGCGACCGGGCGAGCCACCCGTCCGGGTTGACGAGGCGCGCAGAATGGACTGCGCCACCACGGAGCGCGACGTTGTGCGACCCTGGCCGCTGGTGAGGAGTCCGACATGATCGTGTCGACGCAGTTCCCGGCGAGCGTGATCCGCTCGCCATCCGCGACGGCGCGCTGCACCTGTGAGCATTGGGCGCTGTGCGCCTGCGGGTGCCACGGGCGCCACTGCGACCCGGCCGAGGACACGTGCGACATCGCGTTTGTGCCCGACGAAGGCGGAATCACGCGCTGGGGCTGTCCGACCTGTACGCCGGGCGAGGGCGCGCCCCATTACCTCGGCTGCGACCTGATCGGCTGGAGCGTGCCAGTCGTCCGCGGCGAACGCTGAGCGGCTGCCGGACGCGGCCCCGGAGCCACCTTGACTACATGACGGCGCCGGCGACCAAGGCGTCCGCCCGTGCTGCGACCTGCGGGTTGCCGGTGATCGCAGTGAGGAACGTGGCGCGATCAATGGCCAGCAGGACGGACTCGGCGGTCACGGTGACCGTGGCCGTACGTGGCACGTCCCGCAACAGGGCAATCTCGCCAAATCCGTCGCCGGCGACCAGATCGCGCAGATGGCGGCCCTCCCGCTCAACCCGGACGGCCCCGCTGGCAAGGAGATAGAAACGGTCACCCCTCTCTCCCTCGCGGATCACCGCGACGCCGGCCGGCACCGTGGCCCAAGTGGCCCGCCGGGCGATCGCCTCGAGTTCGGGTGCAGGAAGCGGACCAAACAACGTCGTCCGGCGCAGCAGCGCGAGCGCCTGCGTGGGAGCGGGGGTTCGACCCTCGAGAGCAACCAGGCGCGACCAGACAAGCGCCACGATCAGGGGGAGCAGCGCGGCGGTGACCAGAATCGAGCCCGTCAGACCGACCAGGTCGACCAACAGCGGAACGAGCACCGACCCGACCGCCAGAGCCGCCATGGCCAGTC
>JANNQZ010000316.1:0-1563 GCA_031401015.1 Chloroflexota bacterium
ACGCGCGACGGCGTGGTCAACGCGGTCAACGGCGTCAGCTTCCACATCGAACGAGGCGAAGCCCTTGGCCTGGTTGGGGAGTCCGGCTGCGGCAAGAGCGTCAGCGCCCTGTCGATCATGGGTCTGGTTCCGAAGCCCGGGCGCGTCACCGATGGCCAGGTCTGGTATGGCGGGCGAGACCAGTTGAAGCTGTCGGAGGCCGAGCGCGAGCGCATCCGCGGCAGCGAGATCGCGATGATCTTCCAGGATCCCATCTCGTACCTGAACCCCGTGATGTCCATCGGCCGCCAGATTGCCGAGCCACTCCGGATCCATCGGGGCCTGAGCGCCAGGGCTGCCCGCGCACGGGCCATCGAACTGATGGAGCTCGTCGGGATCCCAAGCGCGGCCAGCCGGGTCGATAGTTACCCGCACCAGTTCTCCGGCGGAATGCGCCAGCGCGTAATGATCGCGATGGCCTTGTCGTGCGAGCCAAAGCTCCTCATCGCTGACGAGCCGACCACGGCCCTCGACGTCACGATCCAGGCCCAGATCCTGGAGCTCCTGCAACGCCTGCGATCGGAGCTCGGCATGGCGCTGCTGCTGATCACGCATGACCTGGGCGTCGTGGCCGGGATCGTCGATCGTGTCAATGTCATGTATGCGGGACACATCGTCGAAACCGCGCCGGTCGGGGAGACGTTTCGGAATCCCGCCCATCCATACTCGCTCGGCCTGATGGCCTCCGTCCCGCGCCTGGACCTCCTCCGCGGTGACCGGCTGACCCCGATCCAGGGCCTCCCGCCCGACCTCATCGCTCGTCCGCACGGCTGCCCGTTCCAGCCGCGTTGTCCCTACGCTGCCCAGAAATGCGCGGAGGCCAATCCTGTCCTGGAGCGGGCCGGTGATCAGCACCTCGCCGCGTGCTGGGTGGATGTGCACTCGGCGCCGCGCCACGACCCCGGGCTGATGCCGACGGGCCAGCCGACCGACGGGCCGTCGAGTACGGCTGGAACGTTGGTGGCCGGGTCGGTTCGATGACGGCGAACGCGTCGGGCGTTCCAGCGGCCGCGCCCACCCCGGCCAAACTGGCTGGGGAAGACCTGGTGCGGGTGGAGCACCTCAAAATGTACTTCCCGGTGACGCGGGGCGTCGTGCAGCGACGCGTCGGCTGGATTCGGGCGGTGGACGACGTCACCTTCACGGTCAAGCGTGGCGAGACGCTGGGCCTCGTGGGCGAGTCTGGCTGCGGGAAGAGCACCGCCGGTCGGGCCATCCTCCAGCTCTACAAGCCTACGGCGGGCGCCGTCTATTTCGAAGGCCAGGACCTGACGAAGGCGACCACCACAGAGCTGCGGCGCCGTCGGCGGGACATGCAGATCGTCTTCCAGGATCCGTACGCCAGCCTGAACTCGAGGTTGACGGTCGGGTCGATCATCGCGGAGCCGCTGGAAATCCACCACATTGGCGACGGCCGGGAGCGGCAGCGGCGGGTGAGCGAACTGCTCGAAGTGGTCGGGCTCGACGCGGGGATGGCCAACCGGTTTCCGCACGAATTCAGTGGAGGCCAGCGCCAGCGGATCG
>JANNQZ010000317.1:0-5046 GCA_031401015.1 Chloroflexota bacterium
CAGGTCGGGGCCCGATTGCGCGCCCAGATGCCGTTCCTCAACCCGGTCGAGGTGCAGGCTGGGCAGGCCCAGGCCGCCGCCACGACGCCGGGAGCGTCACGGTGAGCTCGGCGGAACGAGCGCATTCGCGCTCTATCCCGCGGCCCGCCGGACCGTTCGTGGCGGCGGGCAGCGTCCGGATCTTCGATACCACCCTCCGGGACGGCGAGCAAGCGCCCGGGGCCGGCCTGACCGCCGCCGAAAAGCTGGAGGTCGCCCGTCAACTGGTTCGCCTCAAGGTGGACGTCATCGAGGCTGGGTTCCCGGCCGCGTCGCCCGGCGACTTCGAGGCGGTTCGGCGGATCGCCCAGGAGACCCGGGGCGGGATCGCCGTGGCGGCCCTGGCCCGCTGCCGGGACGGCGACCCGCAACGGGCGATCGAGGCGATCAAGGTCGCAGAACGTCCGCACCTGCACGTGTTCATCGCCACCAGCGACATCCATCTCAAGCACAAACTGCGGATCGATCGGGCGACCGCGCTGGCCGAGGCCGTGCGCTGGGTCCGCTATGGCCGCGAGCAGCTCGGGCGTGACGCGGAAATCGAGTTCTCCGCGGAAGACGCGTCGCGCACGGATCTCGACTTCCTGATGCAGATCTACGAGGCCGTGGTTGAAGCCGGCGCCTCGACGGTCAACATCCCCGACACCGTCGGGTATGCGATCCCGGCCGAATTCGGCGACCTGACCCGCCGGGTGGTGGCTCTCGTCGGCGGCCAGGCCACCGTCAGCGTCCACTGCCACAACGACCTGGGGCTGGCAACCGCCAACACGATGGCCGCCATCCAGGCCGGCGCGCGCCAGGTGGAGGTCACCATCAACGGCCTCGGCGAGCGCGCCGGAAACGCGTCCCTGGAGGAGGTCGTGATGGCCCTCCGCACGCGGCCGACCCAGTTCCCCGATCTCGGTTCCGGGGTGATCACCGAGCAACTGACCGCCGCCAGCCGGCTGGTCTCGTACCTGACCGGCTTCGCAATCCAGCCGAACAAGGCGATCGTCGGGGGCAACGCCTTTGCCCATGAGTCCGGGATCCACCAGGACGGCGTGATCAAGAACCCGCTGACCTACGAGATCATGACCCCGCAATCGGTGGGGCTGTCCGGCAGCCAGCTGACCATCGGCAAGCTGTCGGGACGGCGCGGGCTGCAGGGCAAGCTGCGCGAACTGGGTCACGACCTCGAAGGCGATGCGCTCGACATCATCTACCGGCAGGCCATCGCCCTCGCGGACGCGAAGAAGGAAGTCACCGACGCGGACCTGCTGGCGCTGGTCGAGCAGCGGGCGTCGGAGGTTCCGGCCTCGGTCGCCCTGGTCGGCTGGAGCGTCACCTCATCGCACGGCGGCAACGCCACCGGGACCGTCACGCTGTCGATCGGCGGTGAGGAGCGCAGTGCCGAAACCACCGGCAACGGCCCGGTCAACGCCCTGTTCGGTGCCGTGGATACGGCCCTCCAGCCGGTCCTCGGCTGGCACCCGATCCTCACCGAGTACGAGATCAAGGCGGTCAGCGCCGGCGAGGATGCCCAGGGCCAGGCGCTGGTCCGCTGTCGGCGCTCGTCCGATGAGGGGCCGGGGTCCCTCGTGGTCACCGGCCACGGGCTGTCGACCAACATCATCGAGGCCTCGCTCGATGCCTACGTCGTGACCGTCAACAAGCTCCACGGGGCGGAGATCAACGGCGTGAACGTGGCCTTTGTCTCGCCGCGCCAGGGCGAGGGCCTGCGTTGACCGTCCGACCCAGCTACCGGATCGTCACCATCCCGGGCGACGGGGTCGGCCCCGAGGTTGTGGCGGCTGCGCGGCGGGTTGTCGATGCGGCCGGGGAGCGCTTCGCGTTCGCGATCGAATGGTCCGGGATCGCGGCCGGCGGGAACGCGATCGATCTGCACGGCGTGGCGATCCGTGACGCCGACGTGGCCGTCTGCGCGTCGGCCGATGCGATCCTGCTGGGCGCCGTCGGCGGGCCGAAGTGGGACGACCCGAAGGCCAGGGTTCGCCCGGAGCAGGCCCTCTTCGTCCTGCGCAGCACGTTCGGGCTGTTTGCGAATCTCCGACCGGTCACGGTCTATCCCGCGATCGCCGCGTCGGCGTCACCGGTCCGCCCGGAATTGCTGGTGGGCGTGGACCTGCTGATCATCCGCGAGCTGACCGGGGGCCTCTACTTCGGGGCGCGCACGGAATCCAGCGGGGCGCCCGGGGAGCGGCGGGCGACCGACACACTGCCGTACTCGGAGCCCGAGATCCGCCGCGTCGTTCGGCTTGCCTTCGAGCTGGCGCGCACGAGGCGCCGCAAGCTGACCAGCGTGGACAAGGCAAACGTGCTGGCCACTTCGCGCCTGTGGCGAACCGTGGTCGAGGAGATGCGGCCCGACTACCCGGACGTGGAGGTGGGTCACCAGCTGGTGGATTCGTGCGCCATGCTGCTGATCAAGCAGCCGGCCGCCTTTGACGTCCTGGTGACCGAGAACCTGTTCGGCGACATCCTGTCCGATGAGGCAGGCGTCCTCGCCGGTTCGCTGGGATTGCTGCCATCGGCTTCGCTCGGCGAGCGCCGGACGGCACACGGGACCTTCGGGCTGTACGAGCCGATCCATGGTAGCGCTCCCGATATTGCCGGTCAGGACAGGGCGAACCCGATCGGGACGATCCTGTCCGCCGCGATGCTGCTGCGGTTGTCACTGGGTCGAGCGGACGCGGCAACTGCGATCGAAGCGGCCGTCACGGCAACCGTTGATGGCGGCTGGCGAACCGCGGACGTGGCCCGCGCCGGATATCCGGACCAGGAACTCCGGGTCGTCGGGACCACGGCGTTTGCGACCGCCGTCATCGAGGCGCTGGCTGGATCCGCGCCGGTCGTGGCCACGCCGGTCATAGCCACGACGGGCGGCGCGTCCAAGTGAGCGTGGGTGCGGGGTCGAGCATCGGCCCCTCTGCCCCGGTCGTCCTGTATGACACGACCCTGCGCGATGGGACGCAGGGCGAGAACATCACCCTGTCGCTCGCGGACAAGTTGCGCATCGCCCGGATGCTCGATGAGTACGGGATGCCGTTCATTGAGGGGGGTTGGCCCGGGTCCAACCCCAAGGACATTGAATTCTTCGCGGCAGCCCGCAACATCCGCTGGGAAGGGGCACGGCTAGCCGCGTTCGGGTCCACCCGGCACCGCTCGAATCGCCCCGGCGACGACCCGAACCTGCGCGAACTCGTGGCCGCCGAGACGCCCGTGGTCACGATCTTCGGCAAGAGCTGGCTGCTCCACGTCACAGAAGTCCTGGGTGCGACGCGGGCGGAGAACCTCGACATGATCGCCGACTCCGTTGCGTTCGTGGCGGATCGGGGTCGCGAGGCGATCTACGACGCCGAGCACTTCTTCGACGGCTATCGCGATGATTGCGACTACGCCTTGGCGACGTTGCGGGTCGCCCGCCAGGCCGGCGCGCGAACCCTCGTCCTGTGCGATACGAACGGCGGGACGCTGACCGACGAGCTGATGCGGATCGTGGGTGACGTCCGCGCGACGATGGAGGCCGACCGGGACGCGCCCGCGGTGACCTGGGGGATCCACACCCATAACGATGCCGATCTCGCCGTCGCGAATTCGATGGCAGCGGTTGCGGCCGGAGTGCGCCACGTGCAGGCCACGATCAACGGCTATGGCGAACGGGCCGGCAACGCCAACATGGTCAGCATCCTGGCCAACCTGGCCCTCAAGACGCCACATGTCCTTGTCCCGGCCGGCGGCGGCGATCTCCCCGGCCTGACGGAGCTGTCGCGCTCGATTGCGGAGATCGCCAACGTCAAGCCCAACGACTACCAGCCGTACGTCGGGCGCTCAGCCTTCGCGCACAAAGGCGGCGTGCATGGGGCCGCCGTGGCCAAGGTGGAGCGCAGCTACCAGCACATCGATCCGTCCGCTGTCGGAAACGCGGGGCGACTGGTGGTCTCGGAGCTCGGCGGTCGGGCGAATATCTCCATCCGCGCGGAGCAGCTCGGCCTCAAGCTCGAGGGCGTCGTCGATCCCCGCGAGCTGTCGCGGCTGATCAAGCAACTCGAGGCGGACGGGCTTGCATTCGAGGGTGCGGAGGCGTCCTTCGAACTGCTGATCCGGCGCCATGCTGCCGACTACGCGCCCCCGTTCCGGATCGTCGATTACACCTGCCTGGTCGAGCAACGCGACGGCCGCGAGCTCCTGGCCGAGGCCACCGTCAAGGTTGCCGTCGATGGCGAGACCCTCCATACCGCTGCGGACGGGAACGGGCCGGTCAACGCGCTGGACGCTGCGCTGCGGAAGGCGCTGCGGGCGTTCTACCCGGCGATCGACGACGTCCACCTGGTCGATTACAAGGTACGGATTCTCGACGGCGTCGCGGCAACCGCCGCCCGAACGCGGGTGATCATCGATTCGATGGATGGGGCCCGCACCTGGTCGACGATGGGCAGCGACACCAACATCATCGCCGCCTCCGCGGCCGCGCTCGCCGACTCGCTCGAGTACGCGATCTGGAAATCGGGGGCTCAGCTGCGCCGGCGGGACGAGCGCCAATTCACGATCGACCAAGGCGCGGAGATGGATGCGACGACGCGCGCGGCCGCGCCCGCGGCCCTGGCGCCACCTCGTGTCATCACGGCTCGACGAGGGTGACGAGCGTGCCCCCAATGCCCAACGAGGCGACCCTGCGCCTGGCTCGCTGGACGGTGGCGTCCGGCAGCAACGTCCGAAGTCGCGGGGCCGTCGTGATCACCGCCGGCGAGCACGAGTGGCACGCCTCAGCGGACGGGAACGGGGCGATCGATGCCCTCTATCGAGCCGTGGACAAGGCGCTTCTCGGGGTCCTGACCGGCCCCCCGCGCTTGCTCGGCTACGACATTCACGCGCTAGGCGAGGGCACCGATGCGACCGGGGTGGTCAGCGTCCGGATCGCGCCGCCCGACGTCGCCGGAGAGCGGGGAAGTGGCGAGTATCACGGCGAGGCACGCGGCCCGAACATTGTCGCGGCCTCGATCGAGGCCG
>JANNQZ010000318.1:0-2996 GCA_031401015.1 Chloroflexota bacterium
CTCGAAGGGATCGACCGCTCGGGACGTTCGACCCATGCCCGCGGACTGGAGGCTCGGTTTCGATACGCCGGCTTGGGCGTCACCCGGACGTCGCTGGCAACATCGCTCCTGAGCGGCGACCCGATCCGGGCCGCCAAGCACGAGGGAGCCACCGACCCGACGAGGATGACCCTGCTCTACGCCGCGGATCTGGCCGAGCGGATGGAGCAGGTGATCCTGCCCTCTCTCCGGGCAGGCCTCGTAGTCATTGCGGACCGCTACTGCTGGACGCCGATGGCCCGGGCGGAGGTTCGGGGCGCCGACCCGCGCTGGCTGGCTTCGCTGTTCAGCTTCGCCGTTCCACCTGACGCCGTCCTCCTCCTCGAGGTCGACGCCGAGACGTCGCTGACCCGTCGCTCCGGGGAACCGGACGCGTACGAGGCGGGCCTGGACCTGGGTCTTGCGGCGGACGTGCACGACAGCTACCGGCTGTTCCAGTCGCGCCTGACCGCCTGCTTCGATCGGTACGCCGCGCGTGACGGATTGATGCGGATCAACGCCGTCGGCACGGCCGAGGAGGTGGCCGCCGAGCTCGGACCGATCGCTGATTCCGTCCTGGCCGACATGGAGCGCGCGCGGCGCCCGACGATCGGCGGTTTGGCGCCGTGACGACGATCGTCCATCTGTCCGACTTCCACTTCGACGGCTCGGCCGAGCTGCGCGAATCTCTCCGTGCCCTGATCGATTCGGCGAGAAGCTGTCAACCGGATGTCGTGGTGGTGACCGGTGACTTGTCGGCCAACGCCCGGACCGCCGAACTCGACGAGGTGGCACGGGCGTTGGCCCGCTTCGGTCGCGTCCCCCGCGTCGTGATCCCGGGCAACCGCGACCTGGAGCCTTCCAGCGGACCACCGGGTGAGGCGCGTCGGCTGCCGGTCGAGTCGGATCTTGAGTACTTTCTGGCCCTGGAGCCGGCGCTCACCCTGGGGTTCGACGAGGCGGGGCGTCCCGGCGCCAGCCAGTCACGCAGCGGCGATGTCGACCCCGAAGCGGCGTGGGTCGCGAGGTTCGGTGGCCTCAATGCCCTGCACTCGAGTCCGGCTGTCCATGTGGTTGGGGTCAATTCGACCCCAAGACTTCGGTCGGAGGGACTGGAGATCGCCGCCCGTGAGATGCGCCAGGCGCCGCCAAGCGCGCTGCGCGTCTTTGCCCTCCACCACGGATTGCTGCCGGTCCCCGGACGAAAGCTGCGCGACGGTGACCTGAGCCAGCGTTCGGGAGACGTTCTGGCCCTGCTGGCCGACCTTGGCGTCGATCTTGCCCTGCACGGGCACGTGCATCGGGCCCACGCGTGGGGCATCTCCGACGGACTGGGAACGCTCGTCGTCGCGAGCGCAGGCGCGCTGGTCAACGACGGTCGGCGCGATGCAAGCTACCTGGAGATCACGGTCGACCACGACCGGATCGCCGTCTGGCGACGGTCTGTGGCAACGAGCCGCCCCACGCTATTGTACGAAGGCGCGCGTTCAGCGCGGCGCTAGGCTGGAGGTATCGATGGCCAGGAACGACGGTGGAACCGGCAAGGGCAAACCAGCCATGGACGCGCTCGTTGACGCCGTGACCCACCTGATGGGCGATGCCAGGACGGCTGCCGGGCCGCTCTCAAAGCGCGCCGGCAAGGAGTTGCGACGGCTCGAGAAGCGGCTTGCGGCGGCGCGCGCGACCGAAACGAAGCGGCTGGCCCAGCTCGCCGCGGCGCAGGGAGCGAGCGGAGGCAAGGAGCTCGCCAGGCGGTCGAAGCAGGCCGCCAAGGCCGCCCGGGAGGCAGGTCTGCTCGCCGCCAAATTCGCACGGCGCGCCGCCTCGGCCGCTGGGAGCGCCGCCTCAAGCGTTGGAGGAAAAGTGAGCGGGGCGGCCAGAGGGGTCGGCTCCGCGGCTGCGCAGGCGGTCGAGTCGGTGTCTCCGTTCAAGGCTCCTGGGCCGGTCACGCCGCCGGCAGATGCCGTCGCGCCTGCGGCCGCCAAGGCTTTGACCTCGAGACCGGCGCCCAGGAAGGCGGTTTCCAAGCCTGCCGCGAAGGCGGTAGCCCGGGCCGCAGGGGCGGCAAGGACATCGGCACGTACAGCCGCCGCCAAGCGCGCGACCACGGTGAAGGCGGCTGCGGCGTCGGCCCCCCCGACGCCTGCCGCCAAGAAGCTTGCCGCGAGGCAGCCGGTGGCCGCGAAGCCTGCCGCGAGTAAAACGGCCGCCGCGAGGAAGACGGCCGCCACGAAGCCCGCCCGGCGATCGGCGACTCCGGCGGCGAGCGCCATACCGGCGACGCCGAAGGCAGCCGCCACGCCAGTCCGTAAGACGGCAGCCACGGCGCCAGTCCGCAAACCGGCAGCCGCAACCTCGACTCGAAAACCGGCAGCAGCGGCGCCGGTCCGCAAGACGGCGGGCTCGACGCGCAAGGCCGCCACCCGGGCTGGCTCGACTACGACGCCGCGCAGGTCCACGCGCCCGGCCACCGATGCCGGCGCCGACAAGAGCTGATCGGGACCACGGAGGCGGAGGCTCCTCCGACGCCACCGGTCGCACGGTGATCGGCGCGTCGGTCGACCTCGGCTCGAACTCGGTCCACCTGCTGGTCGCCGTCGTTGCGGGCCATCGCGTGCAGCCGCTCGTCGACGAATCGGTGTTCCTGGGGCTCGGCGCGGCTGTTGCCGAGCGTGGCTACCTCGGCCGGGCGGCCCGTGCGGAGCTGACGGCCACGCTGGTCCGATATGCCGACGCCGCCAGGCGACTTGGCGCGACCCAAGTCACCTTCGTCGGTACCGAGCCGATCCGCCGCGCCGCCGACGCCCGCTCAATCGTCCACGAGGTCACGCTCGCGACGGGGGAGCCGATCCATGTTCTTGCCCACGAGGAAGAGGCATTTCTGACGATCATCGGCGTGACCGAGGGCATGCCTGTGACCCACGAGACCCTGGTCGTCGATATCGGCGGTGGCAGCTCCGAATTCTGCGTCGTCGACC
>JANNQZ010000319.1:0-6232 GCA_031401015.1 Chloroflexota bacterium
TCTGAACTCAAACCCACCCGTTCTTCAGTGGAAGTTCGGACTAACGGCTCATAGTGTCGACCCTCGAGCGCCAATGAATGCATCGGCCCGCCCTCGCGACCTACATTTTGGCTGGCGCACGGCGACCGTTGCCAGCCGATACCCTCCAGGGATGCGCCGTCCCGCAGCCTAGTGACACGCTCGCGCACGCCCGACGGACTGCTCGTGGTCAGTCCCGCCCAGGAGCCGCCGCCCGGAACCCTCGAACGGATGGGCCTGACCGCGCTTGGCTATCCGCCGTTCGTGACCTTCCTGGTAGCGAACCTGACCTCGAATGCGTCGTGGTTCATCTTCGGTGCGGCGCTCAACACCTACATCCTGGCAGTCAGCGGATCGGCCCAGACCGTCGGAATTGCATCGTTCCTCTACAGCCTGCCGTTTGCCCTGTTCATGCTCCACGCCGGCCTGCTGGCGGACCGCTTCGGATCGAAGGTCATGGTCGTGTTCTCACTGGCGGGCGCGGGCCTGGCGATCGTCGCCACGGGATTGCTTGCCCTGACAGGCGCCCCGTTGTGGGCACTAATCGCGCTCGGTTGCGTCATGTCCACGTTCCAGACGCTCGGAGCCCCGGCCTTTATCTCGATCGTCAACGACCTCGTTCCGCCACGGGCGATCTCGAGCGGGGTGGCGTTGACGTTCCTCGGCTTCAATTTCGGGCGGATCGTCGGCGGGATCGTCGGCGGGGTGCTCCTCGTGGTCCTCGGCGCGGACATCGTGACCTCGGCTGCCCTGACCATCATCGTCGCCGGGGTGATGCAGAGCGTGCCCGCTATCCCGATCAGTCGCGTCCGGGTCCTCGAGGCCACCGCCCGGGCCACTGACCATTCGATGGTGCGCCCGTTGATCGAGGCTGCTTCGTACGCGCGCCGCTACCCCACCCTCGGGCTGATCATCCTGTTCTCGGTGGCACCCGGAGCCATCGGCCTGGCCTATGTGTTCCTGTTGCCCGTCGTGATCCGAGACGTCGGAGCAAACGCTGGTGCGATCGGCCTCCTGTATGTCGGCGGCGGGATCGGCGGTCTTCTCGCCGGGGTGGCTGCTGAGCCGCTGATGCGTGGCGCCGGGCACGGCCGGACCATCTTCGTCGGGATGGGCCTCATCGGCGCGGGCCTGATCGGTGTCGGCTTGTCGGGCGCCCTCGCCGTTGCCGCCATTGCCATCGGTGTGGCGCAAGGTGGTTTCGCGATCTACGGCTCCTCGAGCCTCTCGCTCGTACAGGCGCTTTCACCAGCCCGGCTCCGTGGTCGCGTCACGTCGCTCTTCACGCTGCTGTACTGGGGTTTCATGCCATTCGGTGCACTCGCAGGAGGACTTATCGCGGAACGTTCGAGCTCGCTCGTCGCGATTCTATTGGCTGGCTCGGCGGTCATCGCCTGCGGCGCTGTGCTGTTCTTCGTCCGACCGCAGATCGCCACACTCCGCATCGACCGCGCAGCGGGCACCGTCAGCGGCCGGCTTGATGGCAGCGGTTACTCGATGCCGGGCGAGACCTGACCGATACGCCGCGGCCCGTTCGAACCACCAGGGACGCCAGCGAATGTCACGGCGCTCGCTCGGCCGACTCCCACGATGCGGTCATAGTGTCGATTCGTCAGCCGTCTCGATGCGCTCAGACGACACGTGCCCAGATGCACTCGAGCGTAACCAGCCCGATAGGCTGCGGCTTACGTGCGCATTGAAGGGCTTGCCGTTTGTCACAACGCTGTTCCAATGACAGGTGATTGCTGAACGCGGTCCTTCACTCCACCAAGTACCAGGAGAAGGCCGATGTCTGGACCTCGATGGGGCCATTGCCCGGAAATCGATCCTGCGGGTAGGCACTGTCGCCTCCAGGAAGGTCACGACGGCCTCCATCAAATCGCTGCCCAATAGGCTCAAGGTAGGGTAGATTTGAGTCAAGCCAGACCGGCGGGATGGACCACACCTGCAGTAATGTGACGCTGACGTGGCCGGCCACCCGACCGTCATCGAGGAGGACGCTGTGTCAGGTGTCATTCCCACGCGGCGGTTGCTCCCCGCGATCCCTTTAATCGCGTTGGCCAGCGCGGCGTGCTCGTCCGCGCAGGGCAGCCCAAGCCCTAGCGTTGCGAGGCCGGGCCAGTCGTGAGCAGCTGGAACGGCTGCGGTGGTGCGGGTCGAGCTTCAGGAGTGGGCCGTGCTCCCGTCGATCGATTCGGTAGCTCCCGGCTCCGTCACGTTCCATGCGACTAACACCCGGGGGCATCGAGCACGAACTCGTCATCATCAAGACCGAGCTCGGTCCTCATGCGTTACCGATCAGCGGGCCTGGGATGGTCGACGAGTTCGCTGCGGGGATCGAAGTCATTGATGGCGTCGAGGCCCTCCCGGCAGGCGAGCAATCGATGGTGACCGTGACCATGGGAGCCGGAAAGTACGTCCTCGTATGCAACATCGCCACCGATATTGGAGGCCACTACAAGCTGGGGATGGCGACGGCGTTCACCGTTACCGAGTAGGAGAAACCAACCCCCCTCCGCGCACAGAACGGCCCCCGTCGGCCCGTCGAGGCTGGCCTAGGTGGCGCAAATACGCCAGGTAGGGATCGCGACGACGGGGCCGGAGCTGGGACCGGTGAAAGGCTAGTGGATGAAGCGGTCGACGTTGGGTTAGTTAAGCGTCCACAGCGTCTGCCGAAGTCCACGGGTACCAACGAAATCCACACGCTAGGTGGTACAGAGAGTGGTACAGATATGAAGCGTGCTCCCGTGAGGCGTAGGTACTCAGTTATCTACTTTTCCAATACCTATCCAAGAGAGCATTTGCCTCATAATTCTGGGCGAGTCAATCTAAGGACCTGTTCGATCTCCGCGGGGTGTAGTCGTGGCCCAGTTGCCCGTTGAGCTGATCCTGGTTCGCCAACTGGCTCACGGCCTGGCGGTCCCGACCTTTGTGGTCGATGCGGCGGGCGACCTGGTCTTTGTTAACGAGGCTGCGGAAGCCCTGCTCGGCCTCGATTTTGAGGATGTGGGCCAAGTGTCGTTTGCAGACTGGACAACGGCCTTTGCGTCACGCACAAAGGGGCGCCAGCGAGCCGACCCGGCGACCCATCCGCTTGCCGTCGCCATTCGCCAACGTACGCCGGTACACGGACCGCTGCGGATCGTGGGCCGAGACGGCGTTCTTCGTTCACTCGTGGTGACCGCTCTCCCTCTGGAGGGCTCTCGCGGTCAGCTGCTCGGTGGCCTCGCCATGTTCTGGGAGCCCCCGACCCGATGATGGTCCGCCTGTGGGGGACCCGGGGGTCGCTCGCCAGCTCCGGCCCGGAAACGGCGGGTTACGGGGGCAACACCGCCGCGGTCGAGATCGTGAGCGCCGATGGCACGGTTCTCGTGCTCGATGCCGGGACCGGCATCCGTCGGCTCGGAGCCGCCATTGACCCGTCTGTCGAGCGGCTGGACATCCTCCTGACCCACCTCCACATGGACCACATCCAGGGCCTCGGCTTCTTTGCCCCGTTCTTTCGGCCCTCGGGCGAGATTCATATATGGGGCCCTGCTTCGGCGACGACGGACCTCCGGACTCGCCTCACACGCTATCTCTCGCCGCCGCTCTTCCCGGTCCGGATCCGCGACCTCGACGCTCGCGTTGTGCTGCATGACGCGCCCGAGGAGCCAGTCAGCATCGGCGGCTTCGAGGTCGTTGCTCAGCATGTCATCCATCCAGGACCCACGGTCGGTTACCGGATCTCCGCCGATGGGGCGAGCGTTGCCTACCTGCCCGATCATGAGCCGGCGCTCGGTGCGCGTCGGTTTCCCGAAGAGCCGCGCTGGACGTCCGGCTTCGACGTTGCCTCAGGCGTCGATCTCCTCATCCACGACGGGCAGTACTCGGATGACGAGCGCGCGGGGCGGATCGGCTGGGGTCACAGCTCGGTCAGCGAGGCAGTCGCCTTCGCGGAGTTGGCGAGGGTTCGCCGACTCATCCTCTTCCACCACGACCCATCCCATAGCGATGCCGTCCTCGACGAGCTGACCGAGGTGGCGCGCGCACGCGGGACCTCGATCGAGGTTGTCGCCGGTCGCGAGGGCGCTCGGTACGATCTAGGAACCGGCGTCCACGCCTAGCCGGAGCGGTCTCACCTACCGTGTCGATTCTGCCAGCGGGCCGGTTGACTTGAGCTGGCCACCCCCGGCGACCGTTCGAGGGGATCCTACGGACGGACTCGCTCCATGCCGCGGGGTCGGTGCTCGACATCACCGTGCCCGTCAGTTCGACTTCGAGAGAAAAGCTCAGAAACGTTCGGATGGCGACGATCACTGCCAAGACGCCGACGCTATTGAAGGTTGGGGCGATGGCAACCGTGCGGATGATGTCGCCGGCAACCAACAGCTCAAGCCCAGAAGGCCGCGACCAATCGATTGGCGTAGGTAGCGATAGGAGGAGTCGAAGGGCTCCTCGCCCGTGAGCCCACGGGAGAATCCGACTCCGGCAACGACGATGACCCCGACGCCGGCCGTATCGACTGTAGGGAGGGCGGCGCACAAGCGCAAGAGGCATCGGCCCCCGTCGGCCCGTCGAGGCTGGCCGGGCTCGGGGTAGCCGGGATCGCGACGATGCGACCTGAGCGAGGGCCGGGGTGAGCTCTAGTGCGAGTCGCTAATCAACCGCTCGTGTCCAACGACGGGTCGCCGGGATCTAGCCGTGCTTTCGCCTGCCAAAATGCCTCTTCCGCGGAGCGCATCTTCAGTGCCAGCTCTTCGAGTCTGGCGTCTGAGTGTGGATCCCATTCGATGGTCCACCCACCGTAGATTTTCTCGAACTCTTCCCAGTAGGCGATTTCGGCCGCCTTGGCGATGTGGGCCAACTCGACGGCCTCGGCTCGAGTCACCATCGGTACCTCCACGCGGCTCCCTGTTCGGGCTGGCGAAGCCTCAGCGCCTGTCACCCGCCCCGGGAGTCGGTGTGCATCGAACCAGCGCGCCGTCATGCCCTCAAGGGTGCGGGCGGCGGGCCGCGGCCTATATCCGGCCGTTTGGGCCATGCGCTCTGGGGTGCGATCTGGGACAGATTGGGTCCGACTTCCCGTCGCGATCGCTGCCGCAAACGGCTACGATCATTGCCTACGGAAAAGGACCAGAATGCCGCTGTTTATGGACCGCCATGACGTGCCCGGGGTGACGGCCGAACAGGTCGCGCAGGCGCATCTGGCCGACCTCGACATGGGGGCCAAGTTCGGGGTGCAGTTCCTCGCCTACTGGTTCGATGCCGATCAAGGCGAGGCGTTCTGCCTGGCGAAAGCACCCGCAGGCGATTCGCTGACGGCTGTGCACAAGGCAACGCACGGCCTGATCCCCAACGAGATCATCGGCGTCTCCGAGGACAACGTCCTACGGCTCCTCGGGCGGATGAGCGAGATCAGCAGTGACAGCCCAGGGGCCAATCCCTTCCGGACGATCCTGTTCACAGACCTTCAGGGTTCGACGTCGATCCTGGAGGCGGTCGGACAATCCGCCTTCATGGTCCTGCTCACGGAGCACGACTTGATCATCCGACGCGCGCTCGTGGCCGCGCGTGGACGTGAGGTCAAGCACACGGGCGATGGGATCATGGCAGCGTTTGACGACGTGGCGAGCGCGCTCCAATGTTCACTGGCCATCCAGGCCGGGTTCCAGGCACGATCTCGCGAGGACCTAACGCCCGAACTTCGGGTGCGGATCGGGATCGCCGCCGGCGAGCCCGTCGACCACAACGACGATCTGTTCGGGTCGACCGTCACCCTGGCGAGCCGGATCTGCGCCGCCGCTGACGCCGGCCACATCCTCACCTCCGACGTGGTCCAGGAGCTTGGACGGACCAAGGGCTTCTCGTTTGGTGAAGGCCGGGAGCGGACGTTGAAGGGGTTTGGGATGCCGACAAGCCTCTTTGAGCTTTTGGGGGGTGTTCCCCACTGACATCCGGCGAGACCTGGGCAGCCCTACGGAGGACCTGAGGGCGCGACGCAACCCGCACGACGCGGTCGCCTGGAACAGCATCTTCGGGGGTTACTGGCGGCACTCGGGGCCGAGACGGGGATGGCCGGTCAGCGCAGGCCGCGCCAGCCGGCTATCGCGAGGATCGCCCGCACGGGCGGGATGATCCAGAGGGCTGGCACGACGAACAACGTTCCGAGCAGGAGCGAGATCGGCGTCGTGGCGACGCCCAACATCGCGCCGCGTCGACGACCCTGCCGTAA
>JANNQZ010000320.1:0-1650 GCA_031401015.1 Chloroflexota bacterium
TTACGGCAGGGTCGTCGACGCGGCGCGATGTTGGGCGTCGCCACGACGCCGATCTCGCTCCTGCTCGGAACGTTGTTCGTCGTGCCAGCCCTCTGGATCATCCCGCCCGTGCGGGCGATCCTCGCGATAGCCGGCTGGCGCCAGCTTCGCTGAACGGCCATTCCGGCGAGTAGCGGAGCTGCGCGCGTCGGCCCGAACGTCGCCGCTAGCCCCCGAAGATGCTGTTCCAAGCGATGACGTCGTCGGGGTAGAACCACCGCTCGGTCTGCAGGCCATCCCGGTAGTGGAAGATGCTGACGACCCGAGTCTCGACCTCGAGGCCATCCCGGTGCGCCCCGATGTAGCTCAGCGCGCACACGTGGTCGTCGTCGCCGAAGACGTCGTGCTCGCGGATCGTGAACCCGAGTGGGCCCAGCCTCGCGAGTAGCTGGAACAACTGATCGCGACCCTCCCAGTCGCCGGCCAGCGGATGGTCTCCGGGGAGATGCCACACCACGTCCTCGGCGATCAACGAGGCGATCGTCTCGAAGTCACGATCCCGGAATGCGTCCACGGTCCGGAGGTAGGCCAGCGTGTTCGGATGGTCATCGCCCATTTGCCATCCCTCCGGGAGCGGATCGCGACTCCGCGTCCACCATTCCCGAGGTCGACGCCGTCTTCGGGCTCACGGTGGGCGTCGATCCATGCCGGAGGAGCTCCTGGAGGGTCAGGCACGCCTCCTCGAAGCGGCTGGCCCCGACCTCGTCGGCATAGGTTCGTTCGATCTCGCGCACCGCCCGGAGCGCCTGCGCGACGACGCGCCGGCCATCGCGGGTGAGGCAGATCAGCTTCGCACGGCCGTCGCGTTGGTCTGGTCGGCGCTCGAGGTACCCGGCCTTCACGAGCTCGTCGACGAGCTCGAGCATCGACGGGCGGGTCATCGCGGCGCGCGCGGCCAGGTCGGTCAGCCTGGTCCCCGTCCAGTCGATGTTTCCGAAGACCTGGAGGTGTGATTGCCGGAGGTTGGTGTACCCCGCCTCCTGGCCCCAGGCGAGGAGATCGGCGCGGAAGCGACGCAGCGTCAAGCCCAGCAGCTGGCCGACCGGCAGACGCTGTTCGCTTGTGTCCATGTCCGCAGTATAGTAAGGTCACCTAGTTAGGAACCCTAACTACATCGCAGGCCAAGGCGAGGAGATCAAGATGTCGTCCCAGCCGATCCACCGCAGGTCCCAGCGGCTCACGGCGGTCCTGTTCCTCGGTGGGGCAGTGCTCGCGGCAGTCGGGAACCCGCTCCATCCGCATGTCGCTGCGTCCATGACGTCCAACCTCCAGGCGATCGCCGGAAACGACGCCTGGGTGGCCATTCACCTGATGATCCTCGTGGCGATCCTGCTCGTGATCGGGGGGCTCGTGGGCTTGGCGAGCCTGCTCGACGACGGACCCGGCTCGCCACTCGCGCGCATCGGGACCGCTGCCGCACTGCTCGGGGGTGCCCTGGCCGCGGTCAGCACATCGATCGACGGCTTCGCGATGAGGCCGCTCGCGCTCGACTGGGCGAGCGCGTCGGCACCGGACGCCGCGACCGTCCTCGGACTGGCAGGGGCCGTGCAGGCGGTCGGTTTCGCGATCTGGAGCATGGCGATCCTGGTCCTGTTCGGCACCGCGTTCGCC
>JANNQZ010000321.1:0-14589 GCA_031401015.1 Chloroflexota bacterium
AGACGCACTGCGCGAACGCGAAGGCGCACAAATTCTTGAACGCGCCAGCGTATTTCTCGAAGACCAGCCGGGCGTTATCCCGACGGACCTGGCGGAAGACGACCTCCGCGATGTAGCGGCTACGGCCGCGCGGGCCCGCGACGGCGTCGACCAGGGCCAGCGTTTCCTCCGGCAGGGTGACATTGGTGCGGACGAGGCCCATGGCGTGACTCCGTGTGAATGGAATGCACACACAGTAGCACACGATCCCGCCTGATCGGCCCGCATGCGACCGTCCGCCCGACCGGCTCGGCGACCGGCGCTCGGCTAGACTGCATCGGCCGTATGCAGGCTGGATAGCCGCCCCACGAAGACTCAGCGGCGACTTGAGGGAGGCTCAGTGGCTCCGTCCTATGACGCGATCATCATCGGTGGCGGCCACAACGGCCTGGTCAGCGCCGCCTATCTGGCGCGGGCCGGGCTCAGGACCCTGGTACTGGAGAAGCGCCATGTCCTCGGCGGTGCCGCGGTCACGGAAGAACTGTTTCCCGGTTTCCGCTTCTCCGTCTTCAGCTACGTCGTGTCACTCCTGCGTCCCGAGATCATCCGCGACCTGAACCTGCCAAAGCATGGGCTGGACATCCTGCCGCTCGACGGCACCTTTACCCCGCTCCAGCCGGGTCGCGGGCCAAAGGCCGGTGGCGGCGACTACCTGTGGCGGGTCAACGATCACGGCCGCACCATCCGCGAGCTGCGCCGCTGGTCTGCCATGGACGCCGAGGCGTATGAGGAGTACGGCCAGCTCATGGTGGAGATGGCCCGCTTCATCAAGCCGATCCTGTCGATCACGCCACCGGACCTGACCAGCCTGGACCCGCGACCGCTGCTGCCCCTGGCCGGGCTCGCTCGCCGGTTCCAGCAGCTCCCGCAGCGCCAACAGGCGGTCTTCGTCCAGCTGATGACCATGAGCGCGTCCGACTTCCTTGACCAGTGGTTCGAGACGGATCCGCTCAAGGCCACGATGGGGGCGTCCGGGATCATCGGCACCTACCAGGGGGTCAAGAGCCCCGGCACGGCGTATGTCCTGCTCCATCACTACATGGGCGAAATCGACGGCGCCTTCCGCGCCTGGGGGATCCCGAAGGGCGGGACGGGTGGCATCAGCAACGCGATCGGTAGCGCGGCGCAGGCGCTCGGGGCGGAGATCAGGACGGAGGCGCCGGTCGCGCGCGTCCTCGTCCGCGACGGCCGGGCCGTGGGCGTCGTGCTGGAATCAGGCGAGGAGATCAAGGCCCAATCGATCCTGAGTTCGCTCGATGCGCGCCGGACGTTCATGGGACTGCTCGAGTCCGGCACGCTTGAACCGTCGTTCGAGGAGGAGGTCGGGCGCTTCAAGTTCCGCGGCTCATCGGGCAAGGTCAACCTGGCCGTCGACCGCCTGCCCGAGTTCAAGAGTTTGCCCGGTGCCGGCGAGCACCTGCGCGGCGCGATCAGCTTCAGCCCTTCGATCGACGAGATGGAAACGGCCTACGACGATGCGAAATATGGCCTGTTCAGCCGAAAGCCGTACATCGACATGATCATCCCGACCCTCGTCGACCCTTCGATGGCACCGCCGGGCAAGCACGTGATCAGCTGCTTCGTCCAGTACGCGCCGTACAAGCTGGCGCCGGAACTCGGGACGTGGGACGACCAGCGCGAGGCGTTCGGCGACGCCGTGATCGACCGAATCGCCGAGTTCGCCCCGAATATCCGCGACATCATCCTGTATCGAAACGTGCAGACCCCGCTCGATATCGAACGCACGACCGGGCTCACCGAAGGCAACATCTTCCAGGGCGAGCTCAGCCTGGAGCAACTCTTCTTCAATCGGCCGGTTCCCGGCTACGCGCGCTTCAGGACCCCGATTCGCGACCTGTGGCTGTGCGGCTCGGCCACGCATCCGGGCGGCGGGATCATGGGGGCCAATGGGCGGATTGCGGCGCTCGAGGTGCTGCGCGCCCGCGGTCGCAACGCGGCATGACCGCCCCGCTGCGGACCTACGACGCCATCGTGATCGGCGGGGGCCATAACGGGCTGGTGACGGCTGCCTACCTCGGACGGGCCGGCCTGCGGACGGTCGTGCTCGAGCGGCGCGCGTCCGTGGGCGGAGCGGCGGCAACCACCGAGCTGGCGCCCGGTGCACGGGTTCCCACGCTGGCGCACACGGTCGGTCGGCTGCGGCCGTCGGTCGTGCGCCAGCTGGGCTTGAAGAGCCACGGGCTGTCCCTCGTGTCTCCGGAGGTTCGGGTCTTCGCGCCCGGGTCGGACGGACGCGCCGTCGTCCTGTGGTCCGACGCGGCCCGGACGGCCGAAGGTCTGCGGGCGGTGTCGGCGGCGGACGCTGCGCGGTACGTCGGGTTCGATCGGCTGGTGCGCTCGCTCAGTGGCTTTCTCGGCGAGATCGCGGCGCGGACACCGCCGGATATCGAATCGCCCGGCCTCGTCGACGCGATCGGCGGGCTCCAGCTGGGGCGGGTCTTCCGCGGACTCGGCCGCCACGATGGCCGCACGATCACGCGTGTCCTTCCCATGGCGATCGCCGACTTCGTGGCGGAATGGTTCGAGACCGATGCGGTCCAGGCCGCGATCGCCTGGCGTGGCGTGCAGTACACGGCCATGGGCCCGTGGTCCGCGGGAACCACGGCGGTGCTGCTGGCCGACTCGGCCGGCAACGACGGAGGGGCGGCGGGTCAGACGGTCTTTGCCCGCGGGGGCCCAGGGGCCCTCAGCGCCGCGCTGGAAGCGGCGGCTCTGGCAGCAGGCGTGGAGATCCGCACGGGGACGGCGGTCGCCTCGATCGCGTCGCGGGACGGCCGGGCGACTGGCGTCGTCCTGGTCGGTGGCGAGGAACTGAGCGCCACCGCCGTGGTCGCCGGGATCGACCCCAAGCAGGTCCTGACGCAGCTCGCGGATCCGGTCGCCATCGGCCCGGGCCTGCTCTGGCGGGCCGGCAACATCCGGACACCCGGTTCGGTCGCCAAGGTGAACCTGGTGCTGGCCGCGGTTCCCCGGTTCACCGCCGCCGCCGGCGATGACAGCCTGATTCGTGGCCGGATCGTCATCGCTCCGGGGATCGATGCGTTGGAGCGCGCCCATGATGCCGGCAAGTTCGGTCGGCCATCGGACGATCCGGTCATGGAGGCGACGATCCCGTCATTGGTCGATCCGTCCCTGGTCGAGGGCGCGGCGCCCGGGACCCAGGTCATGAGTGTCATCGTGCAATACGCACCGTACGCGCTGCGTGGTGATGGCTGGGACGCCCGTCGCGAGGCGTTCGGGGATCTGGTCGTGCGCACCCTGGACGGGCACGCCCCGGGTCTGGCGGCCTCGGTGGTCGCGCGGCAAGTGCTCACGCCGCTCGATCTGGAACGCGATTACGGCCTGACCGGTGGCCACCCGATGCATGGCGAGCACGGCCTCGACCAGTTCTTCCTGTGGCGGCCGCTGCTCGGTCATGCGCGCTACCGGCTGGGGCTCCAGGGCCTCTATCTGGCGGGCGCCGGGGCGCACCCAGGTGGGGGCATCACCGGTCAGAACGGGCAGAACGCTGCCCGCGAAGTCCTCGCCGACTCGAGGAAGCGTCGACGCTGAGCGGTCCGCCGCGCCGGCGGGCGTTCGTCGGTGGGCGTCCGTCGATGGGCGCGCGGCGGCAGGTCAGTCGGCTGCCGGCTCCGGCAGCGTCCAGTCCCAGGTTCGCAGCCGCTTCAGCAGACTGCGGCCGGTCAGGTCCAGGTGGATGGGCGTGACCGCGATCCGCCGATTGATCACCGCGTGAAAGTCGGTGCCCTTGACGGCGAGCCCCGACGGGGGCGGCCCCCCGATCCAGAAGTAGGGGATGCCGCGCGGGTCCAACCGTTCAATCAGCTCGTCCTGGTAGACACGCTTGCCGAGCCGGGTGACCTCCACACCACCGAACTCCTCCAGCGGTACGGCTGGAACGTTGACGTTGATCAGCTCGCCGGGCGACAGGCCCTGCTCAAGGATGTTGCGGGCGACCGTCGTGGCCGCTCGTCCCGCCAGGCTGAAGTCGGGATGTTCGTAGTACTCCTGTGAGATCGCAAACGCGGGGCAGTTGTTGATCACGGCCTCCATCGCCGCGCTGACCGTCCCGGAGTAGGTGATGTCGTCTCCGAGGTTGGCTCCGTAGTTGATTCCTGCGGCGACCAGGTCAAAGCCGTGTCCGAAGTAGCCCAGGAACGCGAGGCTGACGGCATCGGTCGGTGAACCATCCACGGAGTAGGCCAGTGAGCCGTCGCCCAACGTCCGCTCGCGGACACGCAGCGGGCGCATCAGGGTCTTCTGGTGTCCCACGGCGCTCTGGTTGGTGTCGGGCGCAACGACGGTCACGTCGCCCATCGGTTCGAGCGCCTGCTTGAGCGCGAGGAGTCCCCGCGATTCCACGCCGTCGTCGTTGGTGACCAGGATCCGCGGCCGGCTGCTCCACGCCTCGAGCGGCCTGGCGTAGGCGCGGAGTGCGCGCGGGCTGCCGCCCCGGGACGATCCACCAGCCAGCGGTTCACCACGCTCCTTGTCGACATCGCGACGCTCGGTGCGCGCCCGTTCACGGGTCATGTCCATCTGTTCCAGCCGCCGCGTTGTTCCCGGTTTCGGGCCCGCGGAAGACTCCCCGGAGGCCTCGCCGTCGCTCACGATGATTCGCTCGCCGGCGCCGCGTCGTCGATATCGGTCGCGCTCCCGGGCGTCGGTTCACGGGGCACCTGGACCGGCCGGCCTTCGCGGGCGGCCACGCGACGGGCGGCGCGCCCGGCCACGGTCCGGTCGCCCGACGCGCGCTGGAGGAAGTGGAGGAAGAAGGCCGAAGCAACCGCCGCGATCGGAATCCCGAAGATGGCCCCCGGGATCCCGGCGATCCGCGATCCGATCAGCACCGAGCCGAGGACCACGATCGGGTGGATCCCAACCGCGTCCTGCATGATTCGAGGCTGCAGCACGTTCATGACCACGACCCATCCGACGCCCATCAGCACGGCCGTCGGCACGACTGCAGTCGGCTGCAGGAGGAGCGCGATCGCGACCGGTGGCGCCCACGCCAGGAAGGGTCCGAAGAACGGGATCGCCATCAGGACACCCGCCGACACGGCTGACAGCGGGGTGAGGGGCAGATCCAGCAGCAGGTGCGCGGCGGCGGCGATCAGGAAATAGACGAGGCCTAGCAGCGCTTGGCCACGCAGGAAGCCGCCAAACGAGCGCGATACCGAACTCTGGAGCAGATGGGCGCTCTCGGCGTAGGCCGGTGGAACCAGGCGGAACAGGAACGACACGATCTTGTCCCGGTCCAGGACCATGTAGATGGACAGGATGATGACGATCAGGATCGTCCCGATCCCACCGATGCTGGCGACGGCGATCTTTTGGAGCGGTTGGACGAGGGCGACGGCCAGGTCATCCAGGTTGGCCAGCGCTTGGCTCGCCTGACCGTTCAGGTCGATCTGCCCGAGCCCGATCGAGCGCAGCAGCTCCTGCCAGGGTGCCAGTACGGTCGGCAGGCTGGCCCGGATCTCCGGGATGGAGGCCACGAACTGGGTGGCCGACGAGACCAGCGCGCCGGCCGCCACGACGGCCAGGGCGATGGGTATCGTGACGACGAGTGCGTAGATGATCAGCGCGGCGACGGCCGTCGGAAGGCCCGGCGTGACCCGGGCGAGGCGACCGGCGATCGGACTGATGATGAACGCGAGGAGCCAGGCCAGGAAGAAGGTCAGGACGAGATCGCCAAAAAAGGCGAAGACGCCGGCAAGCTGCCCGACGACGACGAAGAAGAGCGCCATGACGGCGAGCACCAGGACGGTTCTGACGAGGCGACCGTTCGGATCTGCCGACTCGAGACTCGGCATGCCAGTCAGCGCAGACCCATCTTGACGCGCACCTCGTCCATCGTCGCCGTTGCCATGGGTCGCAGCCGATCGGCGCCGGCTTCGAGGATCCCGTCGACATCGGCGGGGTGGGCGATGAGTTCGAGATAGCGGTCCCGGGCCGGCGCGTAGCGGGCCACAATTCGTTCAGCCAGCAGCTTCTTGGTGTCCACGCAGCCGGTCCGGGCCGTCCGTTCACCCGCCTGGACCTCCTCCCAATCGTCGCCGAACAGGCGGTGGAGCTGGCAGACGTTGCAGACCTCGGGGCGCCCGGGATCCGTGCGCAGGATCCGCTTCGTGTCGGTCACCATGGACATGACCTGCCTGCGAATCAGGTCCGGGGCGGCCAGCACTTCAATGGTGTTGCCGACCGACTTGCTCATCTTCTTGACGCCGTCGGTCCCCAGGACGGTCGGAGCGTCGGTGTAGACCGCCTGTGGCTCCGGGAACGTGGCGCCGTACCGGCCGTTGAAGGTCCGCACGATCTCCCGACTGAGTTCCAGGTGCGCCGCCTGATCTCGCCCGACAGGGACCCGTGATGCCTTGTAGATGACGATGTCGGCCGCCTGCAGGATGGGGTAGGTGAGCAGTGCGTGGTTCACGTCGTCGGGCTGCTGGAGCTTCTTTTCCTTGTAGGTAGGCGTCCGTTCCAGCCAGCTGACCGGCGTGACCGTGGCGAGCAGCCAGGCCAGCTCGGTGTGCTCGGGGCGGTGGCTCTGGACGAACAGCGTGCAGCGGTCCGGGTCCAGTCCCAGCGCCAGCAACGCCGCCGCCATCTCACGCGTCCGGGCGCGCAGGAGATCCGCCTCGTGCGTGCTCGTCAGCGCGTGGTAGTCGACGATGCAATAGATCGCCTCGTACTCGAACTGGAGGGCGACGTAGTTGCGGATCGCGCCGAGATCGTTGCCCAGATGGACGATCCCGGACGGCTGGATCCCGGAGAAGATGCGCGGCCGCTCGATCGGTGCCGCGATCGGCGCCGGAGCGGGGGCAAGGTCAACGCTCATGGCTGGCGAGTGTAGCGGACCCCGCTTACTCCTCGATCATCGGGTCTGCCAGGCGCCTCGGCCCCCTGGTGACCGCGTACCATCGAGCGATGACGGCGTTTCATCCGCTTGACGCACTTCGGGCGGCCGCGAGCGCCGATCCCGAGGCGTTCTGGAGCGCCGTCGCCGACGAGCACATCCCGTGGTTTCGCCGGCCCGACCGGGTCTTCGAGCACGAACCACCGACCTTCCGCTGGTTCTCCGGTGGGCGCACCAACATGGGCTGGACCGCGCTCGACCACCAGGTCGAGGCCGGCTTCGCGGACCAGGTCGCCCTGATCGCGGCGGATGAGCGCGGTGGCCGACGCTCCCTGACCTATGCGGAGTTGCTCGGCGAGGTCCGTCGGATTTCGGCGGCCCTGCGGGCGCTGGGCGTTGGTCGCGGCGACCGCGTCACGATCTACATGCCGACAACGGTCGAGGCGATCGCGACGATGCTCGCCGTCCTGCGCATCGGGGCGATCCACATCGTGGTGTTCGCCGGGTTCGGGGCCGGTGCCCTTGGCGACCGGATCCGGGCGTGTGGGGCGAAGGTCGTGATTGCCGCCGACCTGACCTATCGCAAGGGCAAGGACGTCCCGCTCGAGGGAATCGTCGACGCCGCCCTGCGTGATGACGCGGGCGCCGTGGAACATGTCGTCGTGCATCGTCGTGGCGCCACGCGCACGACGCCCGCCGGGGGCCCACCCCGGCTGGATTGGGACGACTTCCTTGGCGGGGGCGAAGGCCACGATGCCGGCTACGTCGAGATGGAGGCCAACGAGCCGGCCTACATCATCGCCACGTCAGGCACGACCGCCAAGCCGAAGCTGTCGGTCCATCGCCACGGTGGCAACCAGGTCCAGATCGCCGCGATGGGGCGCTGGCTGATGGGCCTGAAGGCCGGGGAAACGTGGTGGGCGATGTCCGACATCGGCTGGATCGTTGGGCACAGCTACATCGTGTACGCGCCACTGATGGCCGGCTGCACGACGATCGCCTACGAAGGCGCGCTTGACTATCCGGGCACGGACGCGACCTGGGCACTGATCGAGGAGTACCGCGTCCAGGGGATCTTCACCTCCCCGACCGGGGTTCGGCTGCTGATGCGCTACGGGACGGAACCCGCACGCGCTCACGACCTGTCCAGCCTGGAACGGATCGTCTGCGCCGGCGAAGTCCTCAACGCGCCAGCGTGGTCGTGGCTCCAGAAGGAGGTCTTCGAGGATCGCATCCCGGTCATCGATCATATGTGGCAGACCGAGACGGGCGGACCGATCTTTGGCAATCCGTACGGTCTGGGCCTCCTGCCGATCAAGCCAGGCTCCGCGGGTGTGGCGCTGCCGGGGACGGAGCCCGCCGTCGTCGGCCTCGACGGCGTGGAACTGCCGATCGGCCAGAAGGGGATCATGGTCCTGCGCCGCCCGTTCCCTGGACTGATCGCGGAACTGTGGGGCGAGCCGGAACGCTACGGGGCGGACTACTGGTCGCGGATCCCCGGTTCCTACTACGTCGGCGACGCCGCCCATATCGACGAGGACGGCTACGTCTGGTTCGCCGGCCGCGCCGACGAGATCATCAAGATTGCCGCGCACCGCCTCGGGACGATCGAGGTCGAGACCGCATTCCTGCATCACCCCGCGGTCGCCGAGGCCGGGGTGACCGGGCGCCCGGACGAGCTGCGCGGCGAGGTGATCTCGGCATTCATCGTGCTCCGACAGGGCCACGTCTCATCCGAACAGCTGCGTGGTGAGCTGCTGTCGACGGTTCGTGAGGTGCTCGGCCCGATCGCGGTCATCGGGGAGATCTCGTTCGTGGACATGCTGCCAAAGACCCGCAGCGGCAAGATCATGCGGCGCGTCCTGAAATCAGTCGTGACGGGCGTGGACCCGGGCGACATCACCACGATCGAGGACGAGGGCTCCGTCGAGGAGGCACGCGAAGGACTTGCCGAACTGCGCGCCGAGCTGGCCGCCCGCCCAGGCTGACGAAGGGCGCCGATGACGGGGCGGGTCGGCGCCGTCATCGGCGCAGGCTGAAGCTCGGGCCACCGGCTGAAGCTCGGGCCACAGTTTCGGGCCACGGGCCACAGTTTCGGGCCACGGGTCAGCCCGTGGGCTACCATTCCGGGCGATGCCCGTCCCGAGATGCGCCGGCTGTGACCGACCGGCACCGCGATGAGTCGAGGTCCCCTGCGCGTCGCCGTCCTCGGCGCAGGCACCGTCGGGCGCGAGGTCGTTCGCGGCCTGTGCCAGCAGCCGGAGCGGGCGCGTGCCGCCGATGGCTCGCCGCTTGTGCTTGCCGGAGTCGCCTGTCGGAACCTCATTCGCGCCCGCGAAGGCGGGATCCCGGCCGACCTGCTCACGGATGCGCCGGCGCACCTGGTCGCGGCCGCGGACACGGACGTCGTTGTGGAGTTGTTGGGTGGTGGTGAGCCAGCCCGGACCCTGATCGGGGCGGCCCTGGCCGCCGGCAAGCCCGTGGTCACGGCCAACAAGCACGTGATGGCGCACTACGGCCCGGATCTGGAAGCCGTCGCGCGGCGGGCCGGGGCGTCGCTTCGATTCGAGGCCGCGGTGGCGGGTGGGATCCCGATCCTTGGGCCATTGGCGTCTGACCTGGCCGCGAACCAGGTCACCCGGGTGCGCGGTATCGTCAACGGGACCACCAACTACATCCTGAGCCTGATGGCCCAGTCTGGCCGGCCGTATGCCGAGGTGCTTGCCGACGCCCAGGCTCATGGCTATGCCGAGGCAGATCCGGCCGGGGATGTCGAGGGTGACGACGCGGTCAACAAGCTGGTCATCCTGGCCCGGCTGGCGTTCGGTCAGTGGTTGACTCCGGGCTCCGTCGGGCGACGTCCGCCAAGCGTTCGAGGCTTCGGGCTGCCCGGGATCACCGGCGTCACCGATCGCGAACTGGGCGGGGCGGCCACCCTGGGGCTGACGCTCAAGCTCCTGGCAACGGCCATGGCCACCGAGTCCGCGGCCGGCGCGCGTGGCATCGCCGCCACCGTGCTCCCAACCGCCGTCGCCGCGGCCGGTCCGTTCGGACAGACCGATGGCGTGACCAACCGCATCGAAGTCGAAGCCGAGCCGATCGGGACCGTGGCCTTCTCGGGCCCGGGAGCCGGCGGCGCGGCCACGAGCAGCGCGGTCCTCGGGGACCTGCTCGCGATCGCCCGCGGGCTGTCGTCAACGTGGGCCGGGCTGGCGCCCGCGGTTGGGCCGGCCGTTGCCGCCGCCGACGGTCTCCAATCTGAGCGTGCGTGGTATGCATTCGTTCGCGGGATCCACGACGACGCCGCGACAACGTGGCGCCGGCCCGAGTTTGCCCGGACCGCGGCTCATGCCGGCGGCCTGGCGCTCCACACGGTGCCGATGACCGTCGACGCCGCGCGCGCCGCGCTCGCCCCGCTGTTGATCGATCGTCCCGATCTCACCCTGTATCCAATCGATGACTGAGCCGGAGGATCGCGCCGATCCCGCCCGCCCGCCGCAGCGGCCCCGACTCATGGAGCGGTACCGCCGCTTCCTCCCGATCACGGATGCCACCCCGGCCCTGACCCTTGGGGAGGGATTCACCCCGCTCGTGCGGGCCCAGCGGCTTGGCGACACCCTCGGTCTCGCCAATCTCTACCTCAAGATCGAGGGCCAGAATCCCACCGGTTCGTTCAAGGACCGCGGCATGGTCGTGGCCGTCGCCAAGGCTGCCGAATCCGGCGCGCGGGCCATCGTGTGTGCCTCCACCGGGAACACCTCGGCATCGGCAGCGGCGTATGGCGCGGCTGCCGGTTTGGACGTGATCGTCGTGCTGCCAAGGGGCCAGATCGCTGTCGGCAAGCTGCTCCAGGCGTTGGCCGCCGGTGCCAGGGTGGTGGCGATCGACGGCAACTTCGACCAGGCGCTGGCGATCGTCCGGGCGCTTGGCGAGCAGGATGATCATCCCGTCACCATCGTCAACTCCGTCAATCCTGATCGCCTCGAGGGCCAGAAAACGGCGGCGTTCGAGATCTGCGACGACCTTGGGGGGCCGCCGGACATCCTGGCCATCCCGGTCGGGAACGCCGGCAACATCAGCGCATACTGGGCGGGATTTCGGGACTACGCCGCCGCCGGGCTAACCTCCGGCACGCCGCGGATGTGGGGGTTCCAGGCGGCCGGCGCGGCGCCACTTGTGGTCGGTCATCGGATCGACCATCCGGAGACGATTGCAACGGCGATCCGGATCGGGGATCCCGCGTCATGGGCCAAGGCCGTCACGGCTCGCGACGCGTCGGGTGGCCGGATCAGTGCCGTGACCGACGAGGAGATTCTTGCCGCCTACCGGGCGCTCGCTCGGGTCGAGGGAATCTTCTGCGAGCCGGCGTCGGCGGCTGGCGTGGCCGGGGTGATCAAGGCCGGCGCCGCGGGTGAGCTGGACCCGCACGCCACGATCGTGTGCGTACTCACCGGCCATGGACTCAAGGACCCCACCACGGCCGAGCGACACGTTCCGCCCATGATTGAGGCCGACGCCACGGTTGGGGCCGTCGCCCTCGCCCTGGGCTGGTAGGAGCCTGCCGTGGCCAACCGTCTCGCCGGTCTCGACGGCAGCTCCGTTGTCGTGGAAGTGCCGGCCTCCTCGGCCAACCTCGGCGCCGGCTACGACTGTTTGGGAATCGCCATCGCGATGACCAACCGGATCGAGCTGGAGGTCCGGGTCTGGAGTCGTGGGACGATCGAGTTGACGGTCGACGGCGAGGGACAAGGAGAGCTGACCGAGGACCGCGACAACCGATTCGTCCGCGGCCTGGTGGCGGCCCTCACGGCGGCGTTCGGTCAGGTGCCGGAGGAGATCGGCTGGCGAATCGGGATGCGCAATCAGATCCCGCTCTCGCGCGGCCTCGGATCGTCGGCGGCTGCCACGGTGGGTGGCCTGCTCGCAGGTAATGCGCTGGCCGGCGAGCCGCTCTCCACTGCGGATCTGTTGCGCCTGGCGACTGAGATCGAGGGCCATCCGGACAACGCAGCCGCCGCGCTCATGGGCGGTTTCGTGGTCTCGGCCGCCACCGCGTCCGGGGTGGAAGCAATCCGTTTCGATGTGCCCCGCGACCTGCGAGCCGTGCTGTTCATCCCGGACCTTCGGTTGTCTACGTCGGCGATGCGAGCGGCCCTGCCGTCGTCCGTGCCCCTCGCCGACGCCGTGGCCAACCTGAGTGCCGTGGCGGTCGGCGTCGCTGGACTGGCGACGGGCCGCCTTGAGCTCCTTGGGCGGCTCACCGTAGACCACCTCCACGAGCCCTATCGCGCCGCCGTCTATCCGCAGCTACCGGCGATGGTGGCTGCCGCACGCGCGGCCGGCGCCCTCGGGGCGTGCCTGTCCGGTGCCGGATCCACGATCATCGCGTTCACCGATTCTGCAGGTGGAGCTGCCGAACTCGACCGCGCCCTGACGGCCGTGGCCGACGAGGTCGCCTTGACCGGCAGGGTCAGGACGGTCGCGCTGCGCAACACCGGCGCCCAGCTGATCGCCCCGGCCTGATGGGCGGCTCTTCGAGAACGACCCCGCCGACGGACATCGTCTACTCGGTAGAAGCAATGTCAGGCCGGTGGAGCGATCCACCGGCCTTCGGTTCAGACCCGCGAGGCTCTCGCTTCGATGAACGCCGTGATCTCGGCCCAGGCCCCCTCGCTGGCCTCGGCGTAGTCGGCCGCCTTTCGATCGAAGAAGCTGTGCGGCGCGTCCTCGTAGGTCACGATTCGATGGTCGACGCTGGCCGCCGCCAGGGCCGCCTCGTACTCGGCGACCACTGCGGACGGAATCCCCGGATCTGCGCCGCCGAAAAGCCCAAGGACGGCGCCGCTCGTCAGCCCGGCGACCTCGACCGGCACCGGCGTCCCGTTCGCGGAGATCCCCGTCGGACGACCATAGAAGCCGATCGCGCCCGCGAGGTCGAGGCCGATCGTCGGCGTCACGAACGCGATTCGGCCACCGAAACAGAAACCGATCGTGAACAGCGCCCGAACCGCGCCGCGTTCGGCCGACTTCAGTGATGCGATGCCCGCCCGGATGTCCGCGGTCAGGCCGGCCCAGGTCGTCCCTTCGACGTGCGGCCTGAACTCGAACGACTCACCGCGGGGCGTGTCGGTCCCGGCCGTGCGCCCGAAGTAATCGATGGCGAGTGCGTCGACCCCGGCCTCGGCGAAGCGCAGGGCCAGCTCCTCGTAGTAGGGGTGCAGGCCGCGCACGTCGGGCAGGATCAGGATCCCTGCACCGGTCGGGCGCGCCGCCCGCGCCCGAAACGCAAGGAATCGATTGCCATCGTCCGCCGCCAGGACGATCCGTTCGGAATCGAGGGCGCCCCCGGCGACCGGCGCGATCGGCGGACGGCTATCCAGGTCAAAACACATGCGGCGCTCCTGGAGCTGTTTGTCTCGGAGCACATGGTGCCATCCGGGACAAGGAGGCGGGCGCCGGCCCGCCTCCGTGGGACACCCCGACCGGGCACGGTAGAATGCCGCTTCGATGCCCGCCCATCTCGTCGTCCAGAAATTCGGTGGTTCGTCGCTCGCGGATGCGGATCGCATCAAGCGCGTCGCGCGCCGGATCGCCCGGGAGCGCGCGGCGGGGCATGACCTCGTCGTGATCGTGTCGGCCATGGGCGACACCACGGACGAACTTCTTGGACTGGCTGCAGCCATCACGGACGAACCGGATCCTCGCGAACTGGACGTCCTCCTGGCGACCGGGGAGCACCAGAGCGCCACGCTCGTCTCGATGGCCCTGCACGCCTTGGGCGTGGCCGCGATCAGCCTGACCGGACCCCAGGCTGGGATCACCACGGACGGCCGCTACGGCCGGGCCCGGATCGCCGGCATTGAACCTCGCCGCGTTCGTGCCGAGATCGCTGCCGGCAAGGTGGTGATCGTCGCGGGGTTTCAGGGCCAGAGTGCGTCGGCGGTCGACGACACGGAGATGACGACCCTCGGTCGCGGCGGCAGCGACACCACCGCGGTTGCCTTGGCGGCCAGCCTCAAGGCGGACCGCTGCCAGATCTTCACCGACGTCCGTGGCATCTTCACCGCAGACCCGCGCGTCGTCAGCCTGGCCCGACAGTTGCCGATCATCGGCTACGAGGAGATGCTCGAACTCGCCCACCAGGGCGCGCAGGTGATGCAGGTCCGTGCCGTGGAGCTCGGCTGGGTCAACGACGTCGTCATCGAGGTCCTCAGTTCGTTCGAGGACGCTCCCGGAACGCTGATCAAGGAGGACCCGCTCGTGGAGCAGCGCAACAAGGTCCGCGGGCTCGCCCACGACCGCAACGTCGCCAAGGTCACCGTCGTCTCCGTGCCGGACCGGCCGGGGGTGGCGCGTGCCATCTTCGATCCCTTGGCCGAGGCCGGGATCAACGTCGACACGATTGTCCAGAACGTCGGCCACGGCGGGGCAACGGATATGTCGTTCACGGTCCCCCGCGCGCAGCTCGCCGCAGCCCGGAAGGCACTTGACCCGGTGGTGCGCGAACTGGGTGCCCGTGAGGTGACCACGGACGCCTCGCTGGCCAAGGTGTCCATCGTCGGCGCCGGGCTGCACAACGCCCCGGGCTATGCGGCCCGGATGTTTGGAACCCTGGCTGATGCCGGCGTCAACATCGAAATGATCTCGACGTCGGAGGTCCGGATCACCTG
>JANNQZ010000322.1:0-5847 GCA_031401015.1 Chloroflexota bacterium
CGCCGACCGAGCGAGCAGGCGTGCTCCTCGAGGCTGGGCAGCAAACCGATCAGCGCGTCGTTGAAGCCCGGGATCCTGTCCGAAGGGTGCTCCTCGAGGACACCGAGATCGACCAGCAGCCGGACGACCGGCTCCCGCGCCCAATAGTTGGGGCCGCGCAGGACGCGCGTCTCTAGAATGCGCAGGGTCGGGGCGGGCGCAGACGTCGGCACGGAGGCGGCGCCCGCTCGGGAGCCTTCGGCGCGACGGGTGGTGCGTCGGACAGGGTGGCCACTCTGGGGGGCTGGCGCAGTCTGGGCCACGATGACTCCTCCTGGTGCGGGCCTGCCCGCGGGCTCGTCAGCTTGAGGCTGCCTCGGCGCCCGGCAGCGCGTGCAGCGATGCAGTGGCGACGCGTTCACGGCGACGAAGGTCGAAGCGATATCCCGCCGGCAGGGAGTGAAGCATGACGCCACTGATCATGAGTGGACGGTGACCGCGGATCTCCCAGGCGTCCGTGTCCGACATTGCACCATCCACGACCGTGATCGAACCCCGCCCGATCACCTCCATGACGTGATCCGGCCCGACGATGCCGGCGGTGTCTTCATCAACGCCCAGACCCAGCAGGCTCGGGTTCTGGGCGATCAGGCTCAACAGCCGGCCGAGCCGGTTCCGTTGCTGGAAGTGCTGATCGACGATCACCCCGGGAAGCACGCCGAGACCCGCCGCAATCTGCGCCATCCGGTGCTTGGGCGTCGCTCCGGACGCCCCGAACGCGATCATGTGGCTGGACATCGCCGAGGCCCCCGCGGAGGTTCCAGCGACCACCGCCCCGTGCTGGAAGCGATCGAGGACCGCGTCCGCCAGGCGGGTTCCGCCGATGGTCGACGACAGCCGAAGCTGGTTCCCGCCGGTCAGGAAGATACCGGTGGCGTCGTGGACCGCGAGGGTGGCTATCTCATCGTTCGCCTGCGGCCGCGTGACGGCGTGAAGCAGGCGCACCGCCCGGACGCCCAGCTCACCAAAGATGGCGCGATAGCGCTCCCCGGCTTCGAGACCCAGCGAAGACGCGGTGCTGATCACCGCGATCGTCGCGTCCCGCCCTCCGGCAAGGGTGACGAAGCGGCTGAGGATGACGCGGTCGCGGACCTTGTCCTCCGCACCGCCGATGATGATGACGGTTCCATCGGGCACGGCGTAAACGGCTCCCTCATGGATGCTTCGGCAGAGGATAGCCGACGGTGGATGCGCGCTGTCCGACCAGGTTACGCCTCAGGCGTAGGGACGCCCCGAAGGGTCGAGCGTGACGGTCGAGCGGATCTGGATCAGGCGGCGATCGGATGCGCCCGGGGCCACGAACCGAAACAGCGAGCGATCGAGGGAGTAGATCCCGGTGGACGCCAGGCCGATCCGCTTCAGCCGGAATGAGAAGACCGGGTTCTCACCGTTGCCCGCGTAGTGGTGCCCGGTGCCGTCGGCGGCGAGGACCGCGAGGTTGGCCTGGCCACCGAATCGATCGTGCAGCGCGGCCAGGAGATGCTCCGCCGGTTCGTCCGGGCGCCAGGCGTCCTCGAGCCAGCGTGCGCCAACTTCCGTGTCCGCGCGCCCATGGATCCGACCCTGAGCGCGGAACGTTGCCCGAAGGGCCTTGTAGTCGCGCAGGTCGCCGTTGTGGCTGAACGCGTATCGGCCGGCCGGATCATCGAATGGTTGCGTATCCGGCAGGGTCAGCGTCGAGAGGCGCGACGGCCGGCGCAGGTGGACGAGGGCAGCGGTCGTCTCGATGGCACCCACGACGTCACGGGCCGGGTCGTCACGAAACGCGCGCATGTCCCGATGGCTGGCCAGCCGGCCGTCAGCGCCAAGCCAGGCAGCACCCCAGCCGAAACCGGCGATCCCGAACCGCTCGAGCTTCTCGGTGAACGGCCATAGCTCCTCGAGCCGGAATGGCTCCTCGGCCCGGGCGATGTAGTGCTCACACATGTGCGGCGGATGCTAGCCGGTCGGAGTTCGGCTCGGGGCTCAGCCAGCTTGCGGAAATACCATCATGCCGGCCGCAGCCGCCGCGACGCGCAGCCGGTCGTCCCACGCCACCAGGATGGTCTCCTCGTCCGCGATCTCCAAGGCGGAAGCGAGATGAATCGCATCCCCCGCTCGAAGCCCGTACCACTCGGCGATGTCGGCCGCTCTGGATCCGAGCACGGCACTGATCTCGACAACCACGTACGCGGACCAGAGCCGCTCGAAGGCGATCACGGCGAGGTCATGCGCTCGAGCCGCCAATCGTCCGGCTCGACGCGCCGAGGCAACGCGGCCCTGACCTCAACGTACGCGAGACGTGAGGTCACGAGGCTCTCCGGAACGTCGATAGCCTCCTTGAGCCGCTCTGCACCGGCTTCATCGTCGAGATACAGCTTTATCAGCGCCGAACTGTCGACATACGCGATCACGGGCCGCGTATTTCATCCATCAGATCCTGAATCGAGCCGTCGTATGGGAACCGCGGGATATCTTCGAACCGCACGCGCGGTTTCGTCGGAAGCGTCACTCGGCCTTGTCTGGCCATCTCGAGCAGACGCGCAGACGGCCCCTGGCTCACGAGCGTTGCGATCGGTCGTCCATGCTCGGTGACCGTCACGACCTCGCCCGCCTTGACGCGTTCGAGGTACGCCGACAGGTGGTCACGGAGTTCACGAACCCCCACAGTCATAGCGCTCAGCGGGGCTATTGTGGCGCTTTTGTCGCCCTTCTTGCGTGCCATAGTGGCGATCGTAGCATGGAGCCCTTACCTGACACGTATCGGGCGATCGGCACGGAACGCCAGTCCTCGATAGCCGGCGACGAAGCCGGCCCCGACCAGAACGAGCCGGAATGGGGACACGGCCACGTCCTCGCCGTCGACTTTGCGGATGACCAGCTCGCGGGCGCGGCCCGTGGTGACGAGTGTGCCGAGGGCCCCGATGGCGACCAGGGCAACGGCGGAGTCGTCGGCGGCGGGCAGCATCTGCAAGGACGATCCGCCGCGCTCCAGGTAGAGGGTCGCGGCGCCGTCGACGACGACGACATAGGCCCCGGCCGCCCGCTGGTACGGCCGCCGATCGGCGTCGTCCCGACGTGGCCAGGCGAGTGCGGCCCCGTATGGGTTCGCCGGATCCGCTGCGGCGAGCAGGTGGACTGAGCCACTGGCGGGCGGATCGGCATGCTCGCGGACCGCGCGCAACCGGTCCAGCGCTCCAGCGAGGGCAAACTGGGCGGCACCAAGTCCGTCGACGAAGTAGCCGCGTCGGATCCGCCCGGCGTCTTCCATCGCCCGCAGGACCGGGTAGAGGGCACTGAACCCACCGTCGATCCCCTCCGCCGCGACGGCTTCGCGGGTCACGATCCCGTGGCGCTGCAGAAGCGCGAGACTGATGGCGTGGAGGCGCTCGGTCTGGCTCGATGGGGCGGGAGGCCCCGCTGCGACGAGGGACCAGCGCCCCGCGGCCTCCGGCGGCCCAAGGGCGGTGAGTCGCCCCGACCTGACCGGGCGTCGCGCACCGATTCCGCCGGATCGCTTCCAGCGCAGCGCTCGAAGCGGTGCGAACGTGTCGTTGGTCACCTCGCCCGCCCACACGAGGTCCCAGAGCGCGTCCAGCACCTCGCGATCCGTTCCGCCGCCGGCCGCCGAGTAGATCTCGCGATAGAAGCACGCCCCCCGATGAGCCAGGTGCGCCCGGATCGCGTCGTGTCGCGCAGAAGTGGGCCGGTCCGCGCCGTCGATCGGACCAGTGGGCCGCAGCACCTCTCGTCCGGGACGAACCAGCGCCACCCGGCCATCGTCGCGGCCCAGGCTCCCCCGCCCCACCCAGGCGACCTCCCCCAGCGCCCCCAACTCATCGAGGAGGCGCGGCTGATACCCGGGGATGCGCGCCGGGAGCACGTCGCGCTCCAGGACTGACGCCGGGATGGGCTGGCCGGCCAGCTGGTCCACCACCTCGGCCAGGCGCTCGAGGGCGGCCACACCGCGGATCTGCGGCGGGCTTGCCCCGACGGCGACGACGCCGTGCCACTCGGGCAGGAATCGAGCCAGGGCCACGGCGTCGACTGGCTCGACCTCCCGACGAAGGCGAGCCAGCGAGCGACGCCGCAGCAGCCGGAGCACCTCCGGATCGCACCACTCACGCTCTGCGCCGCCGGGTCGGAACTCGCCGTACAGCAGCGTGCCTGCGGCCGCCAGCCGTGCCAGGGCATCGCCGATGACCCCGATCGGCAATCCCCAGCGGCGCGCGGGTTCGATCGTGAGAAATGGTCCATGCGTCCGCGCCCAGCGAGAAAGCAGGCCGTCCACGGCGGCCACGGTGGGCCCGAGGAACGCCGCCGGGATCCCAACTGGCGGCGCGATCCCGACCCCATCGCGATAGCGGGCGATGTCCTCGATGGCAAGCCAGCGTTCGTCTCCGGCGATCCGGATGCGAACGGCGCGCCGTCCGGCAACCAGCTCGGCAAGCCATGGGTCGGCGGCCGCAGCTCCGCCCTCGGTCCGGGCGGCCAGCTCATCGGCGCCCAGGTCGCCCAGTCGGCGCAGGAGGTCATGGACGCCATCGATCGTGGTTGCTCGCCGGTCGTCGGTGAGTGCCTGCAGGCTCAGCTCCAGGTCGGCCAGGGCCGCCGGATCCAGCAGCTCGCGCAGCTCCTCCTGCCCGAGCAGCTCCCGCAGCAGTTCGCGATCGAGCGTCAGCGCGCCGGCGCGTCGTTCGGCCAGCGGCGTGTCGCCGTCGTACATGTAGGCCGCCACGTAGTCGAACAGCAGGCTGCTGGCAAAGGGCGACGCGCCCGCCGTCTCGACCGAATGGACCGTGATGTCGCGTCGTGCCACCGCCGCCAGGATCTCGCGCAACGCCGGCAGGTCGAATGCGTCCGACAGGCACTCTCGATAGGTTTCGACCAGGATCGGGAAGCTGCCGTAGCGCGACGCAACGGCCAGCAGGTCTGCTGCTCGCTGGCGTTGCTGCCAGAGCGGTGTCCGCGTGCCAGGGCGGCGGCGTGGCAGGAGCAGTGCCCGGGCCGCGTTCTCGCGGAACCGGCTGGCAAAGAGGGCGGAGGTCGCGAGTTGCCCGACGACCAGCTCCTCGACCTCGTCCGGGTCGGGGAAGAGGAGGGCTTCGATCCCGTCGAGCGGCGCGTCGCCCTCGGGCAATCGGATCGCGATCCCGTCATCCGACCAGATCGTCTGGACCGCCAACCCGAGCCGCTCACCGATCCGCGCCTCGATGGCCAGCGACCACGGGGCATGGACGCGCCCGCCGAACGGGGTCAGCAGGCAGAGCCGCCAGTCCCCCAGCTCGTCCCGGAACCGCTCCACGACGACACGCCGGTCGGTCGGCAGGACGCCCGTTGCCTCGCGCTCGTCATCGAGGTACGCAATGAGGTTGGCCGCGGCCCGGTCGTCGAGATCGTGGTGGTCCCGCAGCCGGGTTGTCGCGGCGGTCCGCCCCTTCGGGCCCCGGGCCAGGTCGGCTTCCAGCTCGCCGACAAACGCTCCGAGGGCACGCCCCAGCTCGATCGGTCGACCGACCGCATCGCCGTGCCAGAACGGCAGCTTGCCGGGGACGCCGGGCGCCGGGCTGACCGTCACCCGGTCATGACCGATCTCCTCGACCCGCCAGGAGCTGGCGCCCAGGACCACGACGTCGCCGTGCATGCCGGCCCGCAATTCGTAGACCATCTCCTCGTCGAGTTCGCCAACGCGCCGGCCGGGTGTCCCCGCCTCCCCGACCATGAAGACCGGATAGAGGCCGCGATCCGGGATCGTTCCGCCACTGGTGATCGCCACGACCCGGGCATCCCGGCGGCCCTCGACGATGTCGGTCACGCGATCCCACACGA
>JANNQZ010000323.1:0-20400 GCA_031401015.1 Chloroflexota bacterium
GACCGTGTCTCCTCGGATGACGTCACGACGACCAACGACGCTGGAGGTACCGACCGATCTGGCAGCTGCTCCGTCGCTTACGCCAATCCCACTGGAATTCCGTCGCGTAGCCCCAGAATCGCCGATCTACCTCGACAATCGGCGGAGCCTACGATCGTCGAGTTGGCGCGCTGCGTTGCGGACCTACCCCAATGTGATGCACTACCGGCCCACGCCGGCCGGCTCGATTGCGGGCCACGCCCCCACGCCGGCCGGCCCGCCGGGCACCGCCGAGCCGCCGACCCGCGCAAATGCAGCCGAGCCGCGCCGGCCTGGGCCGCGTCCCCAGGCGCCGGACTGCCCTTCAAGCCTGGGCGGGGACCGCCTCGCCGATGAGCTGGTCGTGAAGCAGGTCCTGGCACTCGGTCTTGCCGATGGCGATGACCTTGTCACCCTCGAGCATGATCGTGTCCGGCCGGAGAGGGATCGCGACCCCGTCGCGGATCACCGCAAACAGCGAACACCCATCGGGGATGGCGAGGTCCTTGGGCGCTCGTCCGATCGCGGGCGAACCCAACTGGAGGTGCGCCTCGATCAGTTCGAGTTCGCCCTCGCCCAGTCCGGCCAGGTGCAGCAGTTCGTGGACTGGGATGTCCTGTTCGATCGAGCTGAGGATCATCCGCGTCGGGCTGATCAGCTCGTCCACCCCGAGGTGGCGGAAGAGTGCCTCGTTTTTTGGATTGTTCACCCGGGCGATCGTTCGCGGCACGTCAAAGTGGTGCTTGGCCATCTGGCAGATCACCAGGTTGTCCTCGTCGTCGCCGGTCACCGCGGCCACCACGTCGGCCCGGTTGCAGCCGGCCTCGGCCAGGTACTTGCCCTCGCAGCCATCATGCGGGATGACGATCGAGCCGATCTCGTCGGCAATCTGCCTGGCCCGTGCCGCGTCCTTCTCCATCAGCGCGACCTCGTGGCCGGAATCGATGAGTTCCTTGGCGAGGTAGTAGCCGACCTTCCCGCCACCGACGACGAGCACGAACATGGCTCAGGCCTCCCGGGCTGTGATCGGCCGCGCGCCGACCGACGCCTGGACCTGCGTGGCACCGGGCGCCGCCGCATCCCTCGGGGTTATCGAACTGACGCTCGCGTGGTGATCGCCGTCGCCGTGGTGACCGGTCGGCGCCAGCATGCCCGGGAGCCCGGACGCTGGCAGGTCGAGGTAGTGGTCCAGTGCGTCGACCATCAACCCGGTCCGGCACAGGGTCGCGATCCCGAGCTGGGCGTACGCCTCGGCCCGCAGTGGGTCGTTGATCTTGGCAACCGTCTTGCGGACTCCGAGCGCCTCTGCCGCCAGCTGGGCGGCCATGACGTTGCGGTTGTCACCCTCGGTCAAGGCGACGAACACATCAGCATCCTCCGCGCCGGCGCGGCGCAGCACGTCCTCATCGGTGCCGTCGCCACGAATCGCCCGGCCCCCAAAGGTTGACGGGAGGCGGTCGAACGCGGCGGTCGTGCTGTCGAGGATGATGACTTCGTGACCGGCCCGGTCGTAGCTATCGGCGGCGGATGCACCCACCCGTCCGCATCCCACGATGACGATCTTCACGCTGGTCCCTCGCTGATCGGGTCACGCACCACCCACACGGCGGACGGCGCGTTCTGGAGCACATACGGGATGGTGCGGCCGATGGCGAACTCGCCACCGAACCGCTTGCGATATGGCAGGCCCACGATCAGCAGGTCTGCCTGTCGCTCGACGGCCTCGTCGACGATCGCGGCGCCAACGTCGCGTGCCTGGAGCAGCACCGGTTCGAGCCGGACCCTGGACTCCTCGGCGATCGTCTCGGCGATGTCGAGGACTCGCTGGACCTCCTCCGACCGAGCCCCGAGGTCCGCGTCGAGCGGGAGGGTCCAGTCGATCTCGACCACGTGAACCGCGATCAGCTCGGCCTTCGTGCGCGCCGCATGCTCGGCGGCGAGGCGCACGATCCGGGCGTCGCTCGGTCCGCCGTTGAGGGCCACGACGGCACGGCGGAAGGGTGGCGTCGAGTCCGGCATCGCCCGCCACGATACCACCGCGCCGCCCACCAGTCGGGGCGCCGCGCTCAATCGGACCCGGTTCAGGTCGGGCGGCCCCTGGCCCAGCCCGACCCTGGGCGAATTCAGTCGGGCGCTCGCTCCGACTCACTCATGGCCGTCTCGAACAGCTCGCGGTCTTCGCGCCGGTATGGCACGTCGACGATGACCGTATGTGGTCGTCCCAGGAGCATCGCTCGGAGGCGTTTGGCAGCCTGGTTGTACAGGACGCGTTCCCACCAACTGCGGGCCACGTACTCCGGGATCACCACGAACGTGATCGGCGCGGCCTTGTCCGGCGGCCACGCCGCATCCAGGACATCCAGGTAGGCCAGGAGCGGGCCGGCCAAGGCTCGATAGGGCGAGTCCACGACCACCAGCGGCACGCCGGGGATGTGCCGCTCGAACGCGGAGCGGACCTCCGCGGCACGGGCCTGGTCAACCGAGATGAACACAGCCCGTACGTCGTCATCGATCGAACGGGCCACATTGATGGCCTGCACGACCGCCCGGTTGACTCCCGGAATGGGGACCACCACCCGTTCCTCGCGATGGGGCATGGCGACCACGAGGTCCGGGTGAACGGCCAGTTCCCTGGCGGACCGGGCGTACTGGGCGTGGATGAACTGCATCATCGCGACCAGCAGCGGCACCATGATCACGATCAGGTACGCGCCATCCTCGAACTTTTCGAACACGACCACGCCAAGGACGACAGCCGTCAAGACGCCGCCGGTGGCGTTGACGGCCAATCGCCAGCGCCACCCGGCATCGCGGGTGGTCAGCCAGTGGCGAACCATGCCCACCTGGCTGACGGTGAAGCACAGGAAGACTCCGACGGAGTAGAGCGGGATGAGGGCATGGGTGTCGCCATCGAAGATCCACAGCAGCCCGAACGCGACACCGGCCAGCAGTGCGATCCCCCACGAGTAGGCGAGCCGGTCGCCGCGGAACGAGAACTGGCGCGGCATGTAGCCGTCCTCGGCCAGGATCGCGGCGAGGCGCGGAAAGGCGTTGAAGCTTGTGTTCGCGGCGAGGAACAGGATCAGGGCCGTGCTCGCGGCAAAGGTCACGAACAGGACGGACCCTTCGCCAAACGCGGCCTGGGCCGCCAGCGCGACGACCGATGGCCCGCCCTCTTCGGATGGCCGCAATCCGAATTGGACGGCAAAGACCGTCAGGCCGACGAACAGGATCGCAAGGAGCACGGCCATCGCCGTCATCGTGTTGGCGGCGTTGCGAGATTCAGGTGGCTTGAATGCGGGGACGCCGTTGGCGATGGCCTCGACACCGGTCAGGGCGACCGATCCGCCGGCGAACGCCTTGAGCAGCAGCAGGATCCCGAGTGTCTCTGTCCCGAACGGCACCGGATCCGGTTGCACGGGGACGGGAGCCGCATCCCCGCCCAGGATTCGCACCGCCCCGATGGCCACGATGGCCAGCGCCAGCCCGACGAACAGGTAGGTCGGGACCGCGAAGATGTTCCCCGACTCGCGCAGGCCCCGGAGGTTGGCCACGGTGATGAGTACGATCGCGACGAGCGCTATTTCGATCCGGAAGTCGTAGGCCGCCGGAATGACCGACTGGATCTGGGCGATGGCCGACGCCGTCGACACGGCCACGGTCATCACGTAGTCGATCAGCAGCGCCGCGGCGGCGACGAGCCCAAGCAGCGGGGAGAGGTTGGTCCGGGCGACCACGTAGGCGCCGCCGCCGTTGGGATAGGCACGACAGACCTGGCGGTACGAGACGGACACGACGGCGAGCAGGACCGCGATGGCAATCGCGATCTCGATCGACACGAGGAGCGCTCCGGCCCCGGCAACGAGGAGAACCCGCAGGATCTCCTCGGTGGCGTAGGCCGATGAGCTGATCGCGTCTGAACTGAAGATCGCCAGGGCCTTCTTCTTCGACAACCGCTCGCCGATCTCCTCCTCGGTCGAGAGCGGTCGTCCGAACGCGACCGCGCGAACGCGCGCAAGAAAGCGTCCCCCTGGCGTCAGGGCGACACTGGCAGCCGGCTTCGCGGTGAGCTGGCCCGGACCGGTGTATCGGAAGTAGGGGGAGTGCGGCCGTTCGAGCCGGACCCGCCGATCCGCCGGTTTGCGCCCCTGAATCGGGCGTCTTCCTCCGATCACCGAGACTCCGATCTGCCAACGCGGGGCCGAAGATTCAATGGCCCCGTCGATACGGCACATCGGCGATCACGGTGTGTTCGCGTCCCACGAGTGCCGATTTCAGTCGCTTTGCGGTCTGGTTATACAGCAAACGGTCCCACCAGTGGCGGGCGACATACTCCGGCAGGACCACGATGGTGAGCGGCGCCTCCGTATCCGGCGGCCACGCCTGGTCAAGGATGTCGAGATAGGCGACCACGGGCGAGATGACCGCCCGAAAGGGTGACTCGACGATCACCAGCGGGACGTCCGGCAGCTGCCGTTCCCAGCGGATCCGCAGGGCCTCGGCGGCGTCGAGGTCGTCGGTCACGTAGACCGCCCGGAGGTCGCGGGTCAGGGCTCGGCCGAAGTTGACCGCCTGCACGACCGCACGGTTGATCCCATTGACCGGGATGATCACCCGTTGATCGCGGTGCGGACCGGGCAGGAGGCCGTCGTCGCGGACGTGCAACTCCGCCTCCTGGAGCTCGTACTGTCGATGGACGAACGCCATCAGGGCGACCAGCACGGGGATGAGCACCAGCACCAGCCAGGCGCCGTCGAGGAACTTGACGGTGGTGACGATGACCGCAACGGTGCCGGTCAGGACCGCCCCAAACGCGTTGATCGACAACCGACGCTGCCACCCCGGGGACCGCTCGCGCAGCCAGTGGCGGATCATGCCGGTCTGGCTGATGGTGAAGTCGATGAACACGCCAACCGCATACAGCGGGATCAGCAGGTGCGTCTCGCCGCGGAAGAGGACGATCAAGCCCGCGGCCAGGGCGGCCAACACCACGATCCCGTAGGAGAAGGCGAGGCGGTCGCCCCGCCAGCCAAACTGGCGCGGCACGTGCCCATCGCCGGCGAGGATCGCGAGCAAACGCGGAAAGGCATTGAAGCTGGTGTTGGCCGCCAGGAACAGCAGTAGCGCGGTAAAGCCCTGGAACAGGTAGAAGGGGATCCCGTCGCCGTACACCTCGCGCGCGACCTGCGCGATCACGGTCTGCTTCGCCTCCAGCGTTGCTGGCCCGATCCCGAAGTTCACCGCCAGGAAGGTGATGCCGATGAACAGCACGCCGAGCAAGAGCGCCATCACTGCAAGGGTCGTCGCGGCATTCTTCGATTCAGGTGGCTGGAAGGCCGGTACACCCGTGGCGATGGCCTCTGTGCCCGTCAACGCGACGGCCCCGGCCGCAAACGCGCGCAGGAGCAGGATCAGGGTCAGCGGCTGGAGGGTCCCGCTGACCTGCTCGTTGAACTCCGGACCGTACGTGGATCCCTCACCCAGAACCACGATCCGAAACGTCCCGACCCCGATCATCAGCAGGGCCGACCCGATGAACAGGTACGTCGGGATGGCGAAGATGTTGCCGGCCTCGCGGAGGCCCCGGAGATTGCCCACGGTGATCAGCGCGATCGCAGCGACACCGATCAGCACGCGCTCGTCGTACAGGATGGGGAACGCCGAGGTGATCTGCTCGACCGCGGACGAGGTGGACACCGCGACGGTCATGACGTAGTCGATCATCAGCGCGGAAGCCGCCACCAGCGAGACAGTCCGGCCAATGTTCCGCCGCGAGACGGAGTAGGAGCCGCCACCACCGGGATAGGCGATGCAGATCTGTCGGTAGCTGATGGCCACGGCGATCAGCAGCACCGCGATGGCGATGCTGATCTCGAGTCCAAATGCCAGGGCGGCCATCCCTCCGAGGATCAGGACCCGCAGGATCTCCTCGGTGGCATAAGCGGACGAGCTGATGGCGTCCGAACTGAAGATGGCCAGCGCCTTCTTCTTCGACAGGCGTTCGCCAAGCTCGTCCTCACTCGCCAGTGGGCGGCCGAAGAAGAAGCCACGGATCGTCGCCCACAGCTGCCCGGCTGGCGTGGTCGGTGCGCTCGCCGCTTCCCGCGCGGTCAGCTGGCCGCGTCCCGTGTAGCGGAAGTACGGGGCGTGGGGTCGCTCCAGCCGGACCCGTCGATCACCCGGCTTCCGACCCTGCAGCGGGCGGCGGCCGCCGATCATGGGCTGGCCTCAGACGCCACGGGGGAGCCGATCGATCAGGCGAGCCGGGAGGCCCACGGCCCGCATGTGATCGCGAACCGACTCGACGTCGTAGGGGACCCGATTCCAGGTTGCCGTTTGCGCGGCCAGGTCAAGCAGGAAGTAGCTGGCCCGCGGGTCGCGATCGCGCGGCTGCCCGACACTCCCAGGGTTCAGCAGCAGGCGCTCGCCGTCCAGACCGAGCGGCACCCCCGGCGCCACGTCCCGACGCACCACCTGGCCACCGCGCGCCTCGAATGCGGCCGGCACGTGGGTATGCCCGTTGAGCCCGTGCGCGGTCGATGTCTCGGCCAGGCTGTCGCGCGCCTCGGACGGGGAGCTCACATATTCCCACGTGGGGTCGACGGCGCTCCCGTGAACCAGCGTGAAGTCGCCCTCCGACCGTCGCATCGGCAGCATGCGCAACCACTCGATCGTGGCCGCGGAGATCGTCCGACGCGTCCATTCCATCGCCGTCCGGGGATCCGGGTTGAATCGGTCGAGCCCGATCCAGCCACAGGCCGCCAGGTCGTGATTGCCGCCGACGCCAACCGCCCCGATCGCACGGAGCCGGTCGACGACCCCGTCGGGATCCGGGCCGTAGCCGACGATATCGCCGAGATGCCAGACGGCATCGACCGATCCGGCGTCTGCGAGCACGGCGTCAAGCGCGGGCAGGTTGGCATGAACGTCCGACACGACCGCGATCCGCATGGACGTCCAATCTACCAGTGCGCCAGTCACCAGGGCCGGCGCTTGCGGGCGGCCGGGTCGCGGGGATAGGCGGCCGGGACCCGCCCGCTGGCCGTCGCGACGACCAGGCAGTGACGATCGAGGCCCGGTACCGCGACCTGGCGCACCTCGAGCCGGCCTCCGCCCATGGCTGCCATGGCTCGCTCGGCGGCCGACAATTCGACCTCGATGTCGCCGCGCTTCCAGGCGATGAGGCAACCGCCCGGCACGAGGAGGGGAAACGCGAGCTCGACGATTTCCCCAAGCCCCCCGACCGCCCGGGCGACGACCGCGGGCCAGACGCCCCGGTGCCGGGCATCGGCGGCGAGCGCCTCGGCTCGGACCGGGGCAGCCTCCACCGACCCTTCAAGGCCGGACGCGGCCACGGCGGCAGTCAGGAACGCAGTCTTCTTGCGCACGGGCTCCAACAACAACGCTCGTAGAGCCGGGAGCGCGGCGGCCAGTGGCACGCCCGGGTAGCCGCCGCCCGACCCGATATCCAGGAAGCGGTCGATCCTGCGCTCCCGCAGGACCGGGATCGCGGACAGGCTGTCAATTACGTGGGCGAGAGCGACGGCCGCAGGGTCGCGGATCGCCGTCAGGTTGATCGCGGAGGTCCAGGCCAGCAGCAACCTCGCATGAATCTCGATGGCCGTCCTCGCCGCAGGCGTGAGAGTCAGGTGGAGCGCGTCAAGACCCGCATCGAGGGCGTCGTGATACCCGGGCGGGAGTGGCTGAGTCGCCTGGACGCGCGTCGGGAGCGGCTCGCGCGGCTTGTCCACGGCCCGCCTTTCGTGGCTATGCGTGCCGTCCATCCACGCTGTGCCGCTCCCGGCGTCGGCATCGTTTCGCACTACGGGCGCGGCATCGGTTTTCCCCGATCCGTCCGGTTCGTGGCCGGGTTCCCCCGGGCCCCTGTCGGACCGCGTTACCCTGCTTCGGCCCCAGTGCGGAAGCCGCAGGCTACCGGTCTCGCGGTTACGGCGTCAACGGACGTTATCCACGATCTGTCCGCCGGCAAACAATTCGTGGATAAGCGGCGGCCGCGCGTCAGCCCCCGCGACTGCCGCCGCGGATCGGCCGGCCAAGCGTTCTGCGGACGACGTCGATGACCTCTTCGACATAGACGTCGGCATTGCCCTGCTCGGCCGCGGTCCGGACACACCCACTGACATGGTCCTCGAGGACCAGGATCGATAGCGAGTCCACCGCCGCCCTGAGCGCGGCCGTCTGCTGCAGGATGTCAACGCAGTACTCCTCGCGTTCGATCATCCGCGCGATCCCGCGAACCTGGCCCTCCATTCGTGACAATCGTCGCATCAGCTGCGCCTTGTCCTTGGAGTAGCTGTGCCGGAAGTGACTGGGGTCCTGCGGCGCGGCGCGGCGGCCGGCGTCGGTCGGGCTCATTGGCTGTCGGGTCCCTCAAGTCGGGCGCCGGGCAGGCGCCGCCTGGGGGCCATCATACTCCCCAGGGGTATGGAGTCCCGGAGTCCCGGACGGCGCACCCCTGAAACGTCTACCTCGGCGGTGGTGGCCCAGGGCTTCGGAACGCTGGGCGTGCCATCCGGCCGGCCGGCCGACGATTCGCGCGCAGGGCGGCCTTTGTCCCGGTCGGTTGGTCCGCTCGGCGCGCCAACAGACCGGGGGGCGCGCCAACACACCGGCCGGCGCGCTATTCGGGAAGGCGGGCGCACCCTTCCGCCGCGCTCGCCGGTCCGTTGGTCCGGCCGGCGTTCCAGGGTCGCAGCCACCACGGGGCGAACGCATCTCGCCATGGCGTGGCAGTCGCCCCGACCGAAACGCCCAGGACCCATGCAGGTTCGGCACGACCCAGGAGCCGTAAGCCACTCGCGCAGCAGCGCTCCGCTAGACTGGCGCCCGATGGCTCCTCGCGATCATCCTCTCTCGCCGCTGGACGGCGCTCGGCGCACCGTCGCCCGATGGTCCGCCGGCCGGTGACGGTGCCCTTCGCCCATGCCAGCGAGGCGGAGATGGCCCGCATCCTCGACTTCTACGCGGTCCGCTGGGAATACGAGCCACGCACCTTTCCGATCCTCTGGAACCTGAGCGGCGACGTGGTCGAGAGCTTTGCCCCGGACTTCTTTTTGCCGGATCTGGAGCTGTATCTCGAGATCACGACCCTTCGCCAACGCCTCGTCCGCAAGAAGAATCGGAAACTGCGCCGCCTGCGCGAGCTCTACCCGGATCTGCGTGTCAAGCTCTTCTACGCGCGGGACTTCCGGGCGCTGATGCTCAAGTACGGTCGGCTGGCACTGGTCGAAGGCCTGTCCGGGACCTCCGGCCAGGTTGCTTCGCCGTTCGGAGTCGCGGAGTCCGTTCGGCCCCCGACAGGCGACGGCCGCGATGAGAGCGGGCCACCCGTCGGGCAAGCCCGTCCCGGGATCGTGGCGCCCAGGCCGTCCCGCCGGCGGCGGGTAGCCGTCGCGGTCGCATCAAGCATCGAAGGAGCGATCAAGACATGAGCCTGACCACGCCGCTCCATGAAGATGTCGCGGAGATCCTGCTGAGCGAGGCGGAGATCGCGGCCCAAGTTCGTGAGCTGGGCGCACGGATCAGTGCCGACTACCGCGGCCGGGAGCTGACGCTGGTGTCGGTGCTGAAAGGGTCGCTCCCGTTCATGGCCGACCTGATGCGCAGCATTGACATCCCGGTTCGGATCGACCTGATGGAGGTCAGTTCATACGGCGGCGCGACCACGGAGTCATCGGGCCTCGTCCGGATCCTCAAGGACCTGTCATCCAGCATTGAAGGTGCGGACGTCCTGATCGTCGAGGACATCATCGACACCGGGCTCACCCTCAACTACCTGATCCGCTACCTGCGCGGCAAGGGACCGGCGTCACTGCGGATCTGTACGCTGCTGGACAAACCGGCCCGGCGACTCGTCGAGATCGAGGTCGATTACACGGGCTTCCGGATCCCGGATCAGTTCGTCGTCGGGTATGGCCTCGACTACGGGGAGCTCTATCGCAACCTGCGCTACGTGGGCGTCCTCAAGCCCGAGGTCTACTCAGGGGTGGGCGCCGGGTGACGCTGCATCGCCGGCCCTTGGGCCGCGGAAGGACGCTGGCCGCACTGTCCGCGCCGTTGCTGATCGTTGGCTGCCTCCTGCCCTGGTGGCAGGTCGGGGGAACGCCGGGGATCCCGGTCGAATCCGGGAACGGCCTGGCCGGCCCGGCGATCGTCGTCTTCCTGGTGGGCGCCGCGAGTGCCGCGCTGGCCGCCCTGCCCTACGCCATGGGCGATCGCCCGGCGCCCCTGGATCGCTGGGTCTCCTTCGCCATCCTTGCCGGGGTTGGCTGGATCGGGTTCGGCTGGCGAGTCGTCGAGCTGGCCCAGGCTGGCGCGTTCCAGTTCAACGAACCCGCCGCGGTGCTCACCAACGGGCCGGGCATTTGGTTGGCCGTGGTCGGGCTGATCGTCCTGTCGCGGGCTGTCTTCGAGGTTGCCGAGGAGCCGCCACGCGGCTGAGGAGCGGGTGGTTCACCGTCAACGCGCGACCCAGGCGCCGATTGTCAGCGAGGGACGGCGACGCCGGGTGACAGGAGACGGCGGAGGAATCGCCTCGTCCGCTCGTCCTGGGGTTTGTCGAGGACCTGTTCGGGCGGCCCGACCTCGATGAACGTCCCCTCCTCGATGAAGTAGACCCGGTCGGCCGCTTCCCGGGCAAATTGCATCTCGTGGGTCACGACGATCATCGTGCTCCCCTCGTGGGCGAGCTCCTCCATGACCATGATGACCTCGCCAACGAGCGTCGGGTCCAGGGCACTTGTCGGCTCGTCGAAGAGGAGGACCTTCGGCTCCATCGCAAGCGCGCGGGCGATGGCGACACGCTGCTTCTGGCCGCCCGACAAACGGGCCGGGTATTCATCCCGCTTGTCCCTGAGGCCGACCTTGTCGAGGTACTTCTCGGCCGTTGCGATCGCTTCGTCCCGGGATAGCCCCTTGACCCGGACCGGTCCTTCGATGAGGTTGTCGATGACCGTCATGTGGGGGAAGAGATTGAATTCCTGGAAGACCATCTGCGCCCGCTGCCGGATCTGCCGGATCCTCTCGCGGTGGGCCCTGTCGCGAGCGTGGAGCGGGTCGGCCACGATCCGGAGCCCATCGACCTCGACCGATCCGACCGTCGGCTCTTCGAGGAGGTTCGTGCAGCGCAGGAGCGTGCTCTTGCCCGACCCCGATCGACCGATCACGCAGATCGTCTCACGCGGGTAGACCTCGAGCGTGAGGCCGCGCAGGACGTGGTTCGAGCCGAAGAACTTCTCGACGTTCTCGAGACGCACGATCGGCATGGCGTCCGGTGGCGTGAGGGCGCCTGGCTTGGCGTACGGGTCGCGGACCGGGACGTTGATCGGAGATGTGGCACTCAATCGATCAGATCCTTCGGTCGCTTTCAGCCATGCGCTTCTCGAGGCGATCCTGGACGACCGAGAAGGCAATCGTCATGACCCAGTAGACGAGTGCCGCGAGGAGCAGCGTCTCCAGCGACCGGAAGTTGGACTGACCGACCCGTTGGGCACGCCACAGCAGTTCCTGGACGGTGATGATCGAGACGAGCGCGGAGTCCTTGATCATGGCGATGAATTCGTTCCCGATCGCCGGGATCACGATCCGGATCGCCTGCGGAAGGACGACCCGGCGCATCGTCTGGCTGTCGGTCATGCCGAGCGCCCCTGCAGCCTCGATCTGGCTGCGCGGGATCGCCTGGATCCCGGCCCGAAAGATCTCGGTCATGTACGCGCCGTAGTTGAACGCGAGCGCAAAGATCGCCAGCACGATCACGGGGATTCCGGCTGAGGCGGGGATGATCTGCGGCAGGGCCAGGTAGATGAACAGGATCTGGACGATGAGCGGCGTTCCCCGCACGAGTGAGACGTAGAGGGTCGCCACGGCATAGATCGGAGCCCGAACGGACAGTCGGCCGAGGGCGCCCAGGACCGCGAACATCACGGCCAGGCCGATCGAGAAGATCGAGACCACGATCGTGATCGGGATACCGCCCACGATGTACGGCCCCCACATTGCGAGGAACGTCACGTCGACCTTCCCGGCCGCGGCGAGGCTGCCCACGAGTAGCCCGATCACGACGACCCAGGTGAGCCCAAACACCAGGCGGAAGCGCCGGCTCTCGCGGGCCCGCGCTGCGCGAACCTCGGCGACGATCACATCGGGCGACTTGATTCGAAGGCTCTCGGTGATGGCCACCTGCTGGGGACCGCTCAGGCTCATCTGGGTCACTCCCGCGAATCGGCGATCGGGCGTGCGATCGCACGCCCGATCGCACTGGGTCAGACCAGTCTGGCTAGCCGCCCAACCTCTGGGTCAAGTCCAGGCCGAACCATTTCTGCGACAAGGTGGTCAGCGTCCCGTCCGCATGCATGGCGCTGACGATCTCGTCGAGCTTCGCCTTGAAGTCGGTCGGATCGGGGCCACTCCTGTCGACAGCCACCGCCAATGGCTCGGAGAAGACGGGATCGCCGACCTTGACGAGCGGCAGGCCGTCGGCGATCGCCTGGTCGACCGTCGTGCTCGAGCTGAGCCATCCCTGGAAGTCGTTGCGGCCTGCCTTCCAGGCCTCGGCGCAGAGGCGATCAGTGACCAGGGTTGTCGCGACGGCACCGGCCGGCGGTGCCGTCTTGGGCGACTCCGTGCCGAAGTCGAGGAGGCCATTGAGCCAGTCGAGGTAGGTCGTTGCCTCGCCGACGCAGATCGTCTGGCCCGCGAGGCCCTCGTAGGTGGTGATGCCCGAGGCTGTGCTGGCGGCCAACTGGGCCGGCGTGAAGTAGTACGGCGTGCTGAACACGATCACCTTCTCACGCGGTGACGTGACCGTCATCGAGCCGACGCTCATCTCCCAGCGGCCTCCCCAGCCGCCGGCCGTGATGACGCTCCAGTCGGGTGTCACAAACTCGATCTCGACGCCCATCCGCTTCGCGATCTCGGTCGCCACGTCGATGTCGAAGCCCTCGAACGTGCCATCCGGCTTGAGCGCCGACTGCGGCGGGTACTGCGGGTCGGTGGACACCCGGATCTTGCCGGCCTTCATCACGACGTCGAGCAGACCGCCCGGGATCGAAGTCGCAGGTGCAGCGGTCGCCGGTGCAGCGGTCGCCGGTGCAGCAGTCGCCGGTGCAGCAGTCGCCGGTGCAGCGGTCGCCGGTGCAGCACTGGGCGATGGCCCTCCGCCGGCACATGCAGACACGAGCAGGGCAGTCGCCATGAACGACGCCACTCGCCCTCGCTTTGTCATCGTCTCCTCCATGTCGCTCGCGCCGCGTACTCTGACAACGATCGATGCGATCGCGTACGCGGGCCTCAGTATGCATCGCCGGGCACGCCGGGCACGCCGGGCACGCCGGGCACGCGTGCATCGGCCAGGTGCAGGCCCCGGAGCCCGTCAGCCCGGGCTGGGCTCCTTCCCCGGCGGGGTCCGGACTTCGACACCGAGCCAGCGCGCGTACCTGCCGGAACCGGGCCCCTGGACCACGAATACGTACCGACCGGGGGGCCAGCGGGCGCGGTCGCCCGCGGCCACATCGGCGCCGATGAAGATATCGATCTCGATGGTGGTCGCGGAGCCCGGGACCACTCGTCGAAGTGGCATCTGCGTCGGCGTCCCCTCCATGTCGATCGACCAGGCGTCGAGGAGCGCCCCTGGCGGCGGCCCGTCCGCCCCGTTGGGCGGGGGGCAGTAGCCGATGCCGCTGATCTGGTCAGACACGATCATGACGAACGGGATGCGACGGTCGGCAGGGCCTGAGGCTGAGGTCAAGGGATCGATCTCGAGCCACCGTCGGAGGGGGTTGCCGATGTCCGCGGGCGTGCTCGGCCCGGCGCTCGTTGTACCGTCCCCGCTTGTTGAGCCGTCGCCCCCGAGTCGATCGCTCTGCCCGACCGCGAAGACCCGCCAGCCGCCGGCGAAGGCGCACTCGCCAGGGGGTTTCGGGGTCGGCCCTGACGGCGGGGTGGATGCCAGCGGGTTGGCGTCCACCGCTGAGGTCGAGCTCCCTGACCCTTCGGGGCTGCCAATCCTTGCTGGCGAGAGCAGGTCCCATGGCTTGATGACGGCCGCGCCCAGGAATATCCCGATCACGAACGTCGCGACCGGGAGCGCGCGTCCCGTCCGCCTTGCGCTGACGGGCTCGACTCGGAACTCTCGTTGGTTGTCCATCTGTCCGGCCCGCTGATGGCGTCGAGTCAGATCTCCCCGAGATAGGCCCGCCGAACGTCCGGGTTCGCCGCGAGGCCCTTGGCGGTGTCGGCCAGGATCACGCGTCCGGTCTGGAGCACATAGCCGCGATCGGCGACCTCCAGTGCCTGGAGCGCATTCTGCTCGACAAGCAGGATGGTCGTTCCCTGGGCATTGATCTCCCGGATAATCCCGAAAATCTGCTGGATGAGGATTGGGGAGAGACCAAGCGATGGCTCATCGAGCAAGAGGACCTGTGGGCGGGTCATGAGCGCCCGGCCGATCGCGAGCATCTGCTGCTCGCCGCCCGACAGCGTCCCGCCCTTCTGTCTGCTCCGTTCCTTCAGCCTCGGGAACAGCCCGAATACATGGTCAATATTCTGGTCGATTTCGGCGCTGCTACGGGTGTAGCCGCCCATCTGCAGATTCTCGACGACCGTCAGGCGCGAGAAGATCCGGCGACCCTCGGGCGCCTGCGCGATCCCATCGCGGACCATCTGATGTGGTGGCGTCTTCGACACGTCCTTGCCGCGGAACGACACGCTCCCGGTGCGTGGATGGAGGAGACCGCTGATGGTCTTGAGCGTCGTCGTCTTGCCGGCGCCATTGGACCCGATGAGCGTGACGATCTCGCCCTCGCGGACTTCGAGGTCGATACCCTGGAGGGCGTGGATCTTGCCGTAGTAGGTGTGGACGCCCTGCAGCTCGAGGACGACCTCACCGCTCACGAGGCACCCGTCCCAAGATAGGCCTCGATGACCTTCGGATCTCGCCGAACCTCGTCGGGCGTGCCCTCGGCAATCTGCTCGCCGTGATCCATGACCAGGATGTGGTCGCTGATCCCCATCACCACGCGCATGTCGTGCTCGATCAGGAGGATGCTCACGCCAAGGTTGGTGCGCAGGCGCCCGATGAGCGCCGTCATCTGCGCGGTCTCGTTGGGATTCATTCCGGCGGTCGGTTCGTCAAGGAGCAGGAGTGCCGGATCGTTGGCCAGGGCGCGTGCGAGTTCAAGCCGGCGCTGGTCGCCGTAGGGCAGATTCTTCGCGAGTTCGTTCTCCCGCTTGTGCAGACCGACCAGCCGGAGCAGCTCACCGGCCCGCTCGGCGGCGGCATCCTCCTCCCGCTGTTGGCGGCGGGACGCGATCAGGTGGTCGATGATCGATGCCCGCAGCTTCAGATGCATCCCGACAAGGATGTTCTCGAGCGCCGTCATGTTCTGGAACAGCCGGATGTTCTGGAATGTCCGGCCCATCCCGGCCGCGACGACGTCGTTGGGACGGGCGCTGCGCAGGATGCCAAGCCGAGCCAGCAGGGCGGAGTACCAGGCCGGCCGGATCGTCGCAACGACCAGCGTGACCACGAGGGCACCGACCACTCCAAACGCCGTCAGGATGATCCCGTCATCGCCCGCCTGGGCGGCCCCGAGGGCAAGCTCGATCGACGCAACCACGATGGCCGGGACCATCCAAAGAACCGACTCGAGCCATACGCGGCGCGGGCGGGTGATCAGCGTTCGCCCCTTGAACGCGACGGTACCGGCGGTCGGGTCGATGATCCCGGCAATGACATTGAAGAAGGTCGTCTTGCCGGCACCGTTCGGTCCGATGATGCTCACGATGGCGCCCTTGGGGATGTCGAGGCTGACCTCGCGGACGGCCACCAGGCCGCCGAATCGCTTGGTCACCCCTTGGGCTCGAAGGAGCGTCTCGGGCGGAGCCCCGGCAAGGCCCCCGGGGCTGCCGGCCTTCGACTCGTTCATTCCGGCGACGCGCCCATCGGATCGCCCAACTCGCCGAACTCGGCATCCTCCTCCGTGTGGAGTTCACGCTTGCGACGTTGACTCGGGAACAGGCCTTCCGGACGGAGCAGCATCATCGCGACGAGGGCGATGCCGTACAGCAGGAACTGGTACTGGAGGAAGTCGATCTCGCTGAGGATGGGGATCTGGACGTTGTCGAAGAACAGGTTGAGCTGTTTGAGCAGGACGCTCTGGATCATGAACACGATGAAGGCGCCAACGGCCACGCCCCAGATGTTGCCCATCCCGCCAAGCACGACCATCGCCAGGACCGTGAACGACACGTCAAAGCGAAACAGGTTGGGCGTCACGGTCTGGAGCTTGGCGGCCAGGAAGACGCCGGCCAGGCCGGCGGTGGTGGCCCCCAGGGCGAAGGCGAGCAGCTTGGTCGTGACCGTATTGATGCCATTGGCCGCGGCCGCCAGCTCATCCTCACGGATCGCCATCCATGAGCGACCCAGCCGGGAGTTCTGCAACCGGTAGATCAGGATCATCGAGATGACGATGAGTCCGACCATGGTCAGGTAATACGGCCACGGGTTTCCGGTCGTCGGGAAGGTGAAGTCCGCAATTGTGGGGGCGTCGATCCCTCCGATCCCGTTGGGCCCGTCGGTGTACTGGCTCAGGTTCAGGATCGTGATCGGGACGATCTCGCCGAAGCCCAGGGTGACGATGGCGAGGTAATCGCCCCGAAGCCGCAGGGTGGGGGCGCCGAGCATGATCCCGAAGATGGCCGCCATGGCCGCGCCGACCAGGAGCATCGGCCAGAACGGGAACTCATTGCCGTAGAACGGCGACGCGGCGAACGCGTAGGTGTAGGCGCCGATGGCGAAGAAGGCGGCATACCCGAGGTCCAGCAGTCCTGACATGCCGACGACGATGTTCAGGCCGAGGGCCAGGAGGATGAAGATTCCCGCGATCGTGAAGCCGTCCACCCATACCGTCTGACCGCTGAAACCGCTGAACGGCGGCAGGAGGACAATCAAGGGCAACGCTGCGGCCACTGCCCCAACGCCCACGAGGACGCTGATCGAGCGATGCCGGTCCGAGAAGTCGGATAACCGACTGCGGATCCCGGACCCCCTGAGCTCAACCGGTGCGGGGAGGCTCTGCCCGGCACTCATGCCCGCTCTCCAAGCTGTTGGCCGAACAGGCCGGCCGGTCGGAAGACGAGGGTCACGATGAGGATCATGAAGACGGCTGCCTGGGCCCACACGAAGTAGCCGAAATTCGCGGCAGTCACCTCGACGAAGCCGATGAAGAAACCGCCGATCGCGGCCCCTGCGAGGTTTCCGATCCCGCCGAGTACGGCCGCGGTGAAGGCTTTGAGGCCGGACTGGAAGCCGATCACGAACTGGATATTGCCGAAGTACAGTCCCTGGACCACGCCCGCTGCGCCGGCCAGGGCCGATCCGATCAGGAAGGTCAGCGCGATCGTCCGGTTGATGTCGACGCCCATCAGCGCGGCCGCCTCCCGATCCGAGGCGGTCGAACGCATCGCGCGACCCATCTTGGTCCGCGAGACGAACAGCTGCAGGCCGACCATCAGCACGATCGCCGTGGCGATGATGAAGATGTTGACCCAACCGATGCTGACCCCGGCGATGTCGACCCGAGCCGTCGGCGAGATGACCTGTGGCGTGTTCACCGGCGACGGGCCATAGATGATCTGCACGAGGTTCTGCAGGATGAACGAGATCCCGATCGCAGTGATCAGTGGCGCCAGCCGCGGCGCGTTCCGCAGCGGTCGATAGGCGAAGCGCTCGATCAACACCCCGAGGATGCCGACGATCACCATCGTCAGGGCGAATGTGATGGCCAGCTCGAAGACGATCCCACCGAGATCAGACGCTGATCCCTCCTGCCCGAGGACGTTCGTGAGCACGAACAGCGAGACGAAGGAACCGACCATGAACACGTCGCCGTGGGCGAAGTTGATGAGCTCGATGATCCCGTAGACCATCGTGTAGCCGAGCGCCACCAGCGCGTAGATCGCGCCGATCGTCAGGGCGTTGACGAATTGCCTGGGTCCGAGCACGAAGTACATCGCGACCGCCAGGGCCACGATGAACAGGTACGGGCTGGCGCCGCTGTGCCGCAGGGCCGCCAGGACGTTGGGACGGGCCGTTGCGCCGACCGCCATGCTCGCCATGCGACCTCCGGGCTTACCTGATCCGAAGTCGATGCAGAACGACCGGAGGGCCCACGCCCTCCGGTCGTTCTCCGATTGCTCGCGCTACTTCCCGAAGGACTGCTGCTCCTTGAAGGCCCAGTCGCCGACGCCGCCCTTGGCCGCCGGGTCCGTGACATAGAAGGAGATGTATGGCTGGGTGGTGTCGCCGTTCGCGTCGAACGACTCTGTCCCCAGCACGGTCTCAAACTTGTTTGCCGGGTCGCTCGCATACTTTCGTACACCCTCGCGGATCGCCGCGTCGTCGGCGGCACCGGCCGCGAGAGCGGCCTCGAGGGACTTGAGGATGACCACGGCGCAGGCGTTGGCCGGGCCCGAGTACGCGCCCGGGGTCTTGAAGTCCGCGTCCGCCTTGAAGTGCTCTGCGAACGCTGAATCGAAGGCAGCCTTGCCGGGGAAGTCACCGATCGCTGCGACGGTGCCATACGAGTTCGTGGCAGCTTCGACGCCGGCGATATTGATCAGCGAGCCCTCGTCGCTGCCACTGCCATTGACGATGCCGTCCGGTCCCGTGAACGGGATCGTCAGCCCGGCCTGGCGGAGCTGCTTGAGGAACAGGCCGCCACCGGAGGTGACGACGCCACCGTAATAGACACCATCTGGCGGCGTGGCGACGACGGCCTGGCTGCTGATGATGCCGTTGAAGTCGGTCGTGTCGGCCGGGGCGCCCTGGCGCAGGACGACCTTGCCGCCGAGCTCCTCGTATTTCCTCTGGAAGTTGTCGGCAACGCCCTTCCCGAAGGTCGTGACGTCGTCCACGATCAACATGCTCTTGAGGCCAAGGGTGTTGTAGTCATAGATCGCCATCGCCGGCCCCTGGATGTCGTCCGTGGCGGCGACGCGAATGTAGTTGATGCGATCCGGGTTGGACTTGCGGTAGTCCAGCGCACCGAACTCGGGCTTGGTCAGTGACTCGTTGGTGTTGGCCGGGCTGCACTGCAGCAGACCTGCCGCGTTGCTGATCGGGATCTGGACCTTCGCGACGGCCGAGTTGTACGGTCCGACAACGCCGACGACCTTTGAGTCGGCGACAAAGGTCTGCATGTCCTGGGCGCCCTGCTGCTCGTTGTACTTGCCGTTCACGGCATGATCGAGCGGGACGAGCTTGAGCGTGTAGCCGCCGATGCCGCCGGCCGCGTTGGCCTCGTCGATGGCCAGCTGGGCGCCCTTCAGGGTGGGCTGACCGTCCGCCGCCGCGCCGCCCGACAGGGGCAGGGTCACGCCGATCTTGAGTTCGCCCTTCGATGCTCCGGCGCTCGGCGCCGTGGACGCTGCGGGAGTGCTGCACGCCGCGAACGCCAGGATACTGACGGCCGCGAGCGCAGTTGCCTTGGTGAGTTTCATCCATTCTCCTCCTGATATGTAGCTGTCCGGCGGTCCCGGAGCAGCCATCGGTCGGTGCCGTCTACGCCTGAGCCCGTGGCCGGGAACCCAGCTGAACGCCGGATGTCTGACGCCGATCGGTCTCGACGCGACTCTCCCAGGGCGTCGATTCGGCCGACTGACGGTACATGACTGACGGTGCTGTGAGTCCGGCCTGGGCGGCACGCAGGTGACTGCCGAAGCGATGACGTATATTACCCACCGGCGACCTGAATGCAATACCGGTCGGCCGCGTCCCTCGGCGCGTCGCGAGCGTCCTTCGCTCGCCGCCGGCGGTGGATCGCGGGCCCCGGTATCGCCTCGGTCGAACCTTTAGGTCGAGGACCATGGTCGCCCGCCCTGCGAGGTTGGACCCGTCGGCGTGGAATACCTGGTCCGAGCGGCCCGTGTGACCGATATTGATCGTTTCGTCGCGTTGAGCGAGGCAACAACGCGTCCGGGCGGTGCCGCGACGCCACTCGGCGCGGCCGACCTGCTGCGGCAGCTCGTCTACCTGCCGCAGGCGAGCGTGCTGATCGCCGAGGCGCAGCGGACCATCGTCGGTGGCGCGATCCTCGCCCTGCGACCGTCGGTCCGTGTGGGTGGGTATATCGGGACGATCGACCTGCTGGTCGTCGACCCCGCGTACGATGTCGAGCGAATCGGCGAAGCACTCGTGGATGAGTTGCTCCGATCCGCCCGCAACAAGGGTTGCACCGTTGTGGAGGCGGCCGCGCCGGATGACCCGACGACGCTGAAGCGGTGGCAGGGGATGGGCTTCGCCGCAGCAGGTCGGCCGCGCCGAGTGGCGTCGCGGCACCGCCCGGACGCGTTGTTGCCTCGCTC
>JANNQZ010000324.1:0-8313 GCA_031401015.1 Chloroflexota bacterium
CCTGTCGAGCTACCTGCTGATCGGGTTCTGGTATCGCAAGCGCTCGGCGGCGCTGGCGGCCAAGAAGGCGTTCATCGTCAACCGGGTCGGCGATGTCGGGTTTGCGTTGGGGATCATGCTTATCTTCGTCAACCTGGGCACGCTCGACATCCGCGAGGTGATCGAGCGGATCGGCGAACTCGAGGGCGGCACGATCGCGGCCATCTCGCTGCTCATCTTCGCCGGGGCCATGGGCAAGAGCGCCCAGTTCCCGCTCCACGTCTGGCTGCCGGACGCGATGGAGGGCCCGACTCCCGTGTCGGCGCTGATCCACGCCGCGACGATGGTCAACGCCGGGGTCTACCTCGTCGCCCGGACCAACCCGATCTTCGCCCACGCCCCGGATGTGCTGGTTGTGGTGGCCGGGATCGGGATCTTCACGTCCATCCTGGCGGCCTCGATCGCGATGACCCAGACGGACATCAAGCGAGTTCTGGCCTACTCGACGCTGAGCCAGCTCGGCTACATGTTCGCGGCGCTCGGCGTCGGAGCGTGGACGGCGGCCATCTTCCACCTGATGACCCACGGCTTCTTCAAGGGGCTGCTCTTCCTGGGATCCGGCTCGGTGATTCACGCCGTCCACGAGGAGCAGGACATGCGCCGGATGGGCGGTCTGGCGCGCAAGATCCCGATCACGTATGCCACGATGCTGATCGGTTCGCTGGCCATCGCCGGGATTCCGCCGCTTGCGGGCTTCTTCTCGAAGGACGAGATCCTCGGCGAATCGTTCAAGCTGGGGTTCCTGTGGGTCTGGGCCATCGGGTTCGTGGTGGCCGGGATGACCGCGTTCTACATGTTCCGGCTGATGGGCCTGACCTTCTGGGGCGCCTTCCGCGGCCCGAAAGCGATCTGGGACAAGGTGCACGAGTCCCCGGCGGTGATGACCGTCCCGCTCATCCTCCTGGCGATCCCGTCGGTCCTGCTTGGCCTGGCCCTGGGCCTGCCGTTCGGCGCCAGTCTCATCAGTGGCTGGCTTCATCCGGTCTTCGCCGAGGGCCTTGAGGTGCTGCACCACGAGGAGGCCGTGTTCAGCCTCTTCGGCATCGACGGGGTCCTGATCATCGCCAGCGTCACCGTGGCGGTGGTGGGCATCTCCATCGCCTGGCGCCTGTTCGGTGCCGACCTCGGGCCGATCCGGCTCGGCGCGCGCCCGGAGCGGGTCCAGGCGATCGCGGCCCGGGTTCCGTTCCTGTATCGCGCGTCACTCAACAAGTGGTGGTTCGATGAACTCAACCACCTGCTGTTTATCGCGATCGGTGGGCGGCTCGCGGCCTTCGCATGGTGGTTCGATCGCGAGGTGGTCGACGGGACGGTCAATGCGCTGGGGCGAGTGACGCTTGGGGCCGGCCGGGGGCTGCGCCAGGTCCAGACCGGCCGCGTCCAGAACTACGCCCTGGGCATCGCGCTCGGGCTGATCGTGATGGCGGGCTCATACTTGGCCCTGGCGGGTCGCTGAAATGGACGTTTCGAGCGTGCCGCTGCTGTCGCTGATCATCTTTCTGCCGCTCGTCGGGGCGGTCGTGGTCGGGATCTCCTCGGCGTCCGTCGCGCGCCCGATCGCGCTCGTCTTCTCGCTGCTGACCTGGGTCGTCTCGCTGCTGCTGCTGATCGGCTACCTGCCAGATCGACCGGGCTTCCAGTACGTCGAGGCGGTCGACTGGATCGGGCTGTTCGGCATCCAGTACAAGGTCGGCGCGGACGGACTGGCCGTCGCCCTGGTCGTGCTGACGACGACGCTGTCGTGGATCTCCATCCTGGCCAGCTTCAAGCCGATCCAGACGAGGATCAAGGAATACATGGTCTCGTTCCTGATCCTCGAGGTCGGGATGCTCGGGGTCTTCCTGTCGCTCGACACGTTCCTGTTCTACATCTTCTGGGAGATCGTGCTGGTCCCGATGTACCTGATCATCGGGATCTGGGGTGGTGCCAACCGGATCTACGCCACGATCAAGTTCGTCCTGTACACCCTCGTTGGATCGCTGCTGATGCTCGTCGCGATCCTCGCCACGGCATACGCCTATCAGGTCGGACATGGCGGGTCGTGGATCGGCGCATTTGACTTCGAAGCGCTGCGCGCGTATGCCGGGACCGGCGGGTTCGCCGAGGGTCTCCAGCTCGGCGCATTCCTGGCCTTCTTCCTGGCCTTTGCCATCAAGGTCCCGATGTTCCCGTTCCACACCTGGCTCCCGGACGCCCACACGGAAGCCCCGACCGCCGGCTCCGTGATCCTGGCCGCCGTCCTGCTCAAGCTCGGTGCCTACGGGTTCATCCGTTTTGCGGTGCCGCTCTTCCCGGCCGCGGCGGTGACCTTTGCCCCCGCGATCATCGTCCTCTCGCTGATCGCGATCATCTACGGCGCGATTGTTGCCCTCGTGCAGCCCGATCTGAAGCGGCTGGTAGCGTATTCGTCGGTCAGCCATATGGGCTTTGTCACGCTCGGGATCTTCGTCTTTACCGAGCAGGGACTCCAGGGCGCCGTGCTCCAGATGATCAACCACGGGCTCATCACCGGGGCGCTATTCCTGCTCGTCGGCGTGATCTACGAGCGAACCCACGATCGAACGATCGCGAAGATGGGCGGGCTGGCGGCGCGCATGCCGGTGTATGTGGCGATCTTCGGGTTCTTCGTCTTTGCCTCGGGCGGCCTGCCCGGATTATCCGGGTTCGTCGGCGAGTTCCTCGTTCTGATCGGGACATTCGCCGTCAGTCCGGCGGCCGCCGCCGTGGCAACCTTGGTGATGATCCTGGCCGCAGGCTACTTGCTGTACATGTACGGCCGGATCGTCTTTGGCGAAGTGTCCGACTTCCTCGCGGGGTTGGGCCACCACCTCACGGATATCTCGCCTGTGGAGATCCTGACCCTCGCGCCGCTGGGCGGACTGGTGGTCATCTTCGGGATCCAGCCTGGGCTGCTGCTGGGGCTGCTGGGCGGAACCGTGCGCGAGACGCTTGATGCGGTCCGGCCTGCCGCGGCGATCGAGATTCCCGCGGTGGTGGTCGTCGGCCTGCTCGGCGTGACCGTCTTCGGCGTCGTGGCCCGCATGGGCTGGACCGCCTTCCGGCCCAGCGCCGGGTCGTCGACGGGGCTCGAGCCGGATCGGACTGGAGCACGATGAACCGGAGCACGATGAACCGGAGCCGCGGCCGATGAGCTGGCAGGACTTCGTCACGATCAGCCCGCTGGTCGCGGGTCTTCTGACCGCGGCCGCGGTCCTCGTTATCGATCTGATTCGCCCCGGTCGGCCGGCCGTTGCCGTCGGCACGACGCTGATCGGGCTCGGCATCACCGCGGCGCTGACGCTCGTGGTCGGGCTCAATCCGGCGAGTGCGTTCGGGGGCGCGTACACGGTTGATGCGCTGACCACGTTCCTCGACGTGCTGTTCATCGCGATCATCGCGATGACGGTCGTGTTCGGCCCGGACTACCTCGTGCCGCGTGGGCTGCCGGTCGCCGAGTTCGCGACGATCCTGGTCTTTGCAATGACCGGGGCGATGCTGATCGCCGCGTCCACGGACCTGCTGATCCTCTTCCTCGGGCTGGAGCTGATGGTCCTGCCGGGCTATCTGTTGGCCGGTTTCCACAAGACGGACGGCTACTCGACCGAGGGCGCGATCAAATACTTCCTGCTTGGCTCGTTCAGCTCGGCGATCTTCCTGTTCGGGCTGGCGTTCGTCTGGGGCCTGACCGGGACGACACGGGTGGACGAGGTGGCGGCGGCCCTCGCGGCGGTCGTGGGCGGAGCGGCGCCCCTGTCGCCCGGTCTCGCCATGGGCCTCGCGTTCCTGACAACCGGGGTCGCGTTCAAGATTGCGGCGGTCCCGTTCCACTACTGGACGCCGGACGCCTACCAGGGCTCACCGACCCCGATCACTGGCTACCTGTCGGTGCTGCCCAAAGTCGGGGCGTTCGCGCTGATCCTGCGGCTGTTCGTCGAGGCGTTGGCGCCGCTGGCGGACTGGTGGCTGCCGGTCATGATCGTGCTGGCGGCTCTGACGATGACTCTGGGCAACCTGGTGGCGCTGACCCAGGACAATGTCAAGCGCATGCTGGCCTACAGCTCCATCGCCCACACCGGCTACATGATGGTCGGCCTGGCGGCCTGGGCGGGCGATCCGGAAGGCCGCAGCGACGGTCTCGAGGCGCTCCTCTTCTACGGCGTGGCCTACGCGTTCATGAACCTGGGGGCATTCGCCGTGGTGGCGGCGCTGCAGAAGCGGACCGGCGTCACCTCCGCGCTGGCCACATTTGCCGGGCTGGGCCGGCGCGAGCCGCTGCTGGGGATCCTGATGACGCTATTCCTGCTGTCGCTGGTCGGTATCCCTCCGACCGCCGGCTTCTTCGCCAAGGCCAACATCATCATCGCAGCGGTCCAGGCCGGCGGGCCGCTGACCTATCTGGCGATCCTGGTCGTGCTCAACGCGGCGGCGGCCGCCTTCTACTACCTGCGTGTCGTGGTCTACATGTACATGCGCGAGCCGGCCACCGACACACCGGCGCTGCGCCACGGGGCGCTCCTGTGGGGCGGCCTGGCCGCCGCCACGGCGCTCACCATCCTGCTGGGCTTCTTCCCCTCAGCGCTCCTCGACGCGGCAGGACAGGCAGCCCGGGCGATCGTCCCCGGCTGAGGTCGGCCAAGCTCGGGCCGCGGAGCCGCCGCGGCCGACTCATGCCCGCGGCCGACTTGACGCGACTCGCAGACGACACCGCGGAGCCGCCGCGGCCGACTAATGCCCGCGGCCGACTTGACGCGACTCGCAGACGACACCCATGCCCGCGGCCGACTCGATGCGATTCGACGCGACTCGATGCAACTCGACGCGACTCGCAGGCGACACCGCGGCCCGAGCTCGATCGATGGGCCTCCTCCGCGCGGAATCGCGACACCCGGTCGCGCCCTTAAGGTCGAGGCGGCCTGGTGAGTGCCACGTGAGCGCAGATCCGTCGGTGGCGTCGCCTGCCAGTCGCGCTATGCCGACGGCACCGGCGGCGATCACCGGCAGCGTGCGAAGGCTTTGTCAGCTGCACTCGACCGGCTTGGCGACCGGATGGGCGTCGGCCGGGTCGGCCGCGCCGCCGGAGATCAGCGTGGCGATCACCTGGGTCTTGCCGGGGGTGCCCCTTGGCCCCTCGGACGTCTGGAGCCAGAGTTCCTCGTCGGTCGCATTGATGGCGTCGTTGAGATCGGTCTGGTGGCGGCGGACTTCGGTGATCTGGTACAGGAAGCGCTGGTCATCGCTGGTCCAGACCTCCACCACGAGCCCCAGCATCCCGGCGCCATCACGGACGAGCGAGGCATCGAGGATCGGCAGGAACATGCCGGCCCGAGCGTGGGCGTAGATGTAGGTCGCTCGTCCCTGGCCGGGCTGGCCGAGTTCCTTGATGAACATGGCGACATCGCACAGCGGGTAGGCGTCGGAGCCCCCCAACGGGTTGATCACGGCCAGATCGATCTTGAGCGCGGCGACCCGAACTCGGGTGGCGAACCGCTCGACGGCGGGTGTCGGGCTCGCCGAGGGCGCCTCGGACGGCGCGCGCGACGGGACCGGCGGGAAGGTGATCAGCGCGGTTGGCGTCGGTTCGATGGAGGCGGCGGCGGCCGCCGTTGGCGAGGCGCTCGGCAGGGGATCCGCCGTCACCGAACTGGTGAGCGACAGCATCCCGACGGCGAGACCGGCGACACCAAACGCGGTCAGCAGCGCGGGCAGGACACGGGTGCGGATGCGATGAGCGAGGTCGGCCATGGGAGCGGCATCGTAGCAGCGGTGTCCGGCGCCGGCCCGTGGCCGCGCGTACTGGTACCCTCGCGTGCATGGGGCCCCGCAGCGCGACCGTCGCCGGCCTGTTCGTCGGCGTCACCGCTGCGGTCACGATCTTCGTCGCGGTGCTGACCTACGCTCCGGAGCCCACCGAACCGCCGCTGACCGGGCCACCCGCCGCGATGCCTTCGGTCAGTGCGCCGTCCAGCGCGGTCGGCGCGACCACTTCGCCCGCGCCGTCGCAGCCATCACCTCCGAGTCCTTCGACGACCACAGCTGGGCCCTCGGCAGCGCCCCTCGGCCAGCGGCGGGTCGGCGTTCCATATCGGCCAGCCGGCGCCGCCGCTGGTGGTGCCACAGGTCGGCGGCGGGACGATCGATCTTGCAGCGCTGCGCGGGGTTCCAGTCTGGGTCAACTTCATGGCGACATGGTGTCCGCCGTGCCAGGACGAATTCCCGCTGATGAACGGATTCTTCGCGCGCTATGCCGACACCGGGCTGGTCGTCGTAGCGATCGATGTGAGGGAGGAGGAAGGCCTGGTCTCGAGCTTTGCTGCGAGTCTTGGCGCCACATTCCCGCTGGGCCTCGACCTCGATGGGCGGGCGTCGGAGACATGGGGTGCGCTGGCGCTGCCGGTCCACTTCTGGATCGATGCGGACGGCGTCGTGCGCGATGGCGCGCTGGGAGGGATCGGCGCGGACGTCATGGCCGAGGGTCTGCGGAAGATCCTGCCTGGGGTGGACGTCACGCCTTGATGCGTGCGCCAGGCGGGGTGGCAGGAACGTGAGTCCTGCGGGATGGGCGAGTGTCTCGGCGCCAGGCGAGCCCCCGCCTCCAGGCCACGCCGACCTCGCGCGCGTCATGGCGCGGCCGGGGCGACTGCTGATCGTCGCCGACTTCGATGGCACGCTGGCCGAAGGGTCTCGTGACCCGGGCGCCACGAGGATCGTCCCGCTGGCGCGGACCTCGCTGCGCCGACTGGCCGGCGTCGCCTCGCAGCGACCCGATCGCCTCGCTGTTGTCGTCCTGACCGGCCGGACCGTCGCTGACGTCGCGACGCGGGTGCGAGTCGGCGGGATCCATTACCTGGGTGACCACGGCCTGCAATCCGGGACCTACCCTCGGGGCGGTCGCCCGGAATTCCTCAAGGTCAGCACCCAGCCGGGGCACGAGGACTCATTCGAGCCCGCCGAGCGACTCGCCTGCCGCGTCCCTGAAGTCCTGGGGCAACCGACCTGGCTCTATGTCGAGCGGAAGGGCCCGTCGGTCGCGTTCCACGTGCGCCAGGCGGAGGACCGCACGTCGGCGCGCGCCGCGGTCGTGGCCGCCGTCGACGAGGTCAACCGCGCTGACCCCGATCACGACCTGGCCCATTACCGCGGGCGACTCGTCGTCGACCTCCGGCCCCGGACCGCGGGAGGCAAACGGGAGGCCTTCGAGCGCTTGCTCGTCGAGCTTGCGCCGGCGACGGTCATCGCGTTTGGCGATGACAGCAGCGATGCGGACGGCTGGCAGGCACTCCTGTCCGCGCGCAAGGCCGGCCAGCTCGACGGGCTGGCCGTCGCCGTGACCGGGCCGCACGGGATGCCCGACGACGTGCGCGCGGCAGCCGACGTGCTGCTGGACACGCCGCACGACGCCGCCCGATGGCTCGCCTCGATCGCCCGGACCCTCCGCCGGAGCTAGATCCAGTCGATCCGGCGCAGGATGACGGCGGCAACGACCGCCGCGACCAGGGTGATCCCGACGACCACCCAGAATCCCGCGGCCTCAGTCCCGGCCAGGGCCGAGCCTGCCTCGCTCATTCCGAAGATCCCCCCGACGGCCCCAATGCCGGCCACGATCACGGTCACACCAGTCAGCCGCTTCATGATCGCCGACAGGTTGTTGTTGACCTGGGTGAGGTAGACGTCGAGCGTCGTCGAGGCCAGCTCGCGGTAATTGTCGAGCTCGTCGGTGAGCCGGATGATGTGGTCGTAGATGTCGCGGAAGTAGACCAGCTCCTCGGGATCGATGATCGGAATGTCCCGGTTGGTCAGCTGGTTGAAGACCTCGCGGACCGGGCTGATCGCCCGGCGCACCTCGATCAGTTCACGCTTCAGGCTGAACACGCGCTCCACGGTCTCGCGACTGGCCGCTCGCACCACCTCGTCCTGCACGTCGTCGATCGCGTCGCCGAGGCGATCGGCGAACGGGAAGTAGCCGTCAACGATGTCGTCGGCAAGCGCCCACAGCATGTGGTCCGGACCGTGCCGGAGGATCGGCGCGATCCCGGCGCGGAGATGATTCGTGGCTCGCGGGTCCCAGCCGGCGTCATGGACCGTGAGCAGGAAACCATTCCCGAGCACGAAGTCGAGCTCGGAGGCGACCACGTGGTCGGCATACGCGAGCTTGAACATGACGACGTGGATGAGACCATCGGTCATCTCCACCTTGGCCCGCTGGTTGCCCTCCAGGACGTCCTCGAGGACCAGTGGATGGAGGTTGAGCGCGGCACCGACCTGGAGCGCGAGGTC
>JANNQZ010000325.1:0-2811 GCA_031401015.1 Chloroflexota bacterium
CCCCGATCCTGCGCGACCCGACGCCGATGTTCGACGCCGACTACGTGATCGTCGAGTCGACCTATGGCGGCCGCGAGCACGAGCCCGGAGCAGAGGCCATCAGGATCCTCGCCGAAACGATCCGGATGGTCGCGGCCGCGGACGGCGTGTTGCTGGTCCCGTCATTCGCGATCGGGCGTACGCAGGAGGTCGTCTGGCAGCTCGATCGACTCATCGAGCGCGGCGAGATCCCGCTGCTGCGGCTCTATCTCGATTCACCGATGGCCTCGAAGGCGTCCGATATCTATCGCCGCCACCCCGACAACTACGATGAAGAAACCGCGCGGCTCCTGCGCGAGGGGGACACGCCGCTCGACTATCCGGACCAGATCGTCACGACGGACTTCCGCGCCTCGCAGGCGATCGCGCGGGCGCCTCGTCCGTACATGATCATCGCCTCGAACGGGATGCTGACCGGCGGCCGCGTGGTGAGCCATCTCCGCAACCTGATCGATGACCCCTCGGCGACGATCCTGTTCGTGGGCTACCAGGGCGATGGGACGCTGGGGGCCCACCTCCAGGCAGGTGCCGCCGAGGTCAAGCTGGACGGCCAGATCCGCCGGGTTCGCTGCCAGGTTCGATCCATCAGCGGCTTCTCCGCGCATGCCGATGAGCCCGAACTGCTGGACTGGCTCGGTCATTTCGCCGCCGGGAAGCGGCCGGGTGACGCCGGTTACCCGAGACGGGTCTTCCTGGTTCATGGGGACCCCGAGGCCCAGGTCGCCCTTGAGCCAAAGGTCCGGGAACTCGGCTTTGCCACGCATGTCCCGCACTGGCACGAACGGGTCACCCTGGACTGAACGATCGGCGCCATCGTGGTGCGACCGGACACCGGGTAATTGGCGACTGACCTTGCACGCTGCCCACGACGAATGTACCGTTCGATGTGGCCTCATTCCGGGGGGATCGGCCTGATGCCCGATAGCGGAGTCATCCGCTGTCGGGCATCAACATGTTCGCGGGCGGTACGTCGGTCGCCAGGATCCGGCCGCCCCCGGCGCCACGCGGGGCGCATCAGGCGCAACATGGGAGGCATTGGAATCCCGATGCCGGACCATCCACCGGCTGTCGGCACGAAGGGAGCCTCGATGCGTCCGAGCCTGAACATCATGAGCGAGGAGCTCATCGCCCGGATCGTCGACGAGGCCAAGCGGGTCCTGGCCGAGATCGGCATGGAGATCCGCGGCGCGGGGATGCGCCAACGCCTGCTCGACCACGGGCTGCCCCTGGACGCGACCGGCGCACGCGTCCTCTTCCCCCGTGACGTCGTGGAGCGGGCCATCGCGGACGCCCCCAGTTCTTTCGGGCTGTATGACCGCGCCGGCGAACCGCATGCCGATCTCGGCGGCGATCGCGTCCACTTCGTGCCAGGCTCGTCGGGCCTCAAGGTGCTCGACCACCGGACCGGCGAGACCCGCCTGGCCGACTCGACCGACTTCGTCGAGTACGTTCGGCTGGCCGATGGCCTGGCGAACATCCCGTACCTGGCCACGGCCTTCTCGACCAACGACGACATCGAACCCGGCGTGTCAGACGCCTGGCGCCTCTACATGACCCTGACCAATTCGAACAAGCCGGTCGTCTCGGGGGCGTTCACGGAGCACGGCGTGCCGCGCATGGTCGAGATGATGCAGCTCTTCCGGCGCGACCGGGCGGACCTGATCGCCCGGCCAATGTCGATCTTCACGATCACCGCGACCGGCAACTTCCGCTATAGCGAGGACTCCTGCCAGAACCTGATCGATTGCGTGGAAGCGGGGATCGCGGTCGAGATCGTGCCGGTCACCCTGATGGGCCTGATCGCCCCGGTGACCACGGTCGGGGCCACGGTCTTCCACACCGTGGACGTGCTGGCCGGGATCACCATGGCCCAGATCGTCCGGCCCGGGGCCCCGGTCCTGTTCGGTGGCGCGCCGGCGACGTTCCACATGAAGATCGCCAGTTCCCCGATGTCGGCGATCGAGGCGCTCCAACTGGACGCTGCCTATGTGGCGGTCGGCAAGTCGCTGGGGCTGCCCACCCAGTCGTACATGGCCCTCTCGGATGCGCCGATCCTGGACGCCCAGGCCGGCGCGGAAACGTTCGGGAGCGCGCTCATCGCGGCCCTGGCGGGGGTCAACTCCGTGTCCGGCCCCGGGATGCTCGATTTCCTGCTGGTGTTCAGCCTGCCCAAGCTGGTCTTCGATGACGAGATGTGCGGCCAGGCCTTGCGCTTCGTCCGCGAGGTTCAACCGCTGGACGACCTGCCCACCACCGATCTGGTTCGCCACCTGATGGCGGATCAGCACCTGATCATGGCGGAGCATACGAGCGCCCACTGGCCGGCCGAGCTGTATCTGCCAAGCGCCATCGTCGATCGCGACAACCGCGAGGCGTGGATGAAGGCCGGCTCGAAGGACACCTACCAGCGAGCCTGCGAGGAGGTCGATCGGCGCCTCGCGGCCTACCGGCAACTGGAGACGGACCCGGCGATCGACACTGAGCTGCGGCGGATCATCCGCTCCGGGCTGGTGAGCCAGGAACATCTTCCCGAGATTCCGGTCGCGCCTGAGCCGACGGCCGCTGCCGACCCGTCCGGAGGGCGCCGCCACAATCGGCGACGGGAGCTGAACCGCCAACCCATCAGCCAGCAGGAGGAGGTCGCAACATGACCAGCCCGATCGCAATGCCTGCCACGTCGGCCGCGTCGACGCTCTATGTCGGCCCGTGGTATCGGCGCTCGCCGTTCTTCGAGAAGACGCTCGCCGCCGGATGCAGCGCGTACGACATCTA
>JANNQZ010000326.1:0-3432 GCA_031401015.1 Chloroflexota bacterium
CGAGAGAAGGTCCTCCTCGAGCAGCGTCCTGCCACGCAGGAGGTCGCCCGCTCGGTCGACGGAGCGCCGCGAAGCGCCCATGCGTTCGTGTGGCTGCATCTCTGGCATCTGGACGATGGTATCCGGGTCGTCTTCACTGGCACTCATCTGTCGTACCCTCGCGAGATGACCGTCGCCCCCGCGCCGTCTTGCGACCCCTTCCTCGGTGAATGCCGCGATCAAGCAGATCGCGGATGTCATGCGCCGGGCGAACTACGCGGGCGCGCTCCAGTACGTGCCCGAGCTATCGTGGATCCTGTTCCTGCGGATCCTCGACGAGCGCGAGGAGCTCGAGGCGGAGGAGGCGGAGGCGCTCGGCGTCGGGTTCACGCCGTCGCTCGACGCTCCGTTTCGCTGGCGGGACTGGGCGGCACACGGCGGCTCGAAGCGCAGCGAGTTGAGCCAGGGCGCGATGGGCGCCTTCCTGCCGTTCGTCAACTCGGAGCTGCTGCCCTACCTTCGCGGGTTGGAAGGTCGTGTCAACGCGTCACTCCGCCAGCAGGTCATCAGCGAGGTCGTCTCGGCGGTCGACAAAGTCAATGTCGACACGGAGCGGAACCTGCTCGACATCCTCGATCGCGTCCACGACATCCACCTCGAAGCGGTCGACCAGACGCACCTGTTCACGCTCAGCCAGGCCTACGAGGGCCTGCTCCAGAAGATGGGCGAGAAGAACAACGACGGCGGGCAGTTCTTCACGCCGCGAGAGGTGATCCGGGCGATCGTGAAGGCGATCGACCCGAAGGTCAGCGAGCAGGTCTACGACCCCGGTTGCGGGACCGGCGGCTTCCTCGCCCAGGCGTTCGAGTGGATGCGCGCGGGCCTGGGCTCGGGCGCGACCGCGGAGCAGCTGCGGATCCTTCGCGAAGACACGTTCTTCGGGCGCGAGAAGGCGGACCTGGTCTACCCGATCGCGCTGGCCAATCTCGTCCTTCACGGCATCGACCATCCACACATCTGGCACGGCAACACGCTGACCGGCCAGACAACCTACGGCGGGCTCTTCTCGGGCGCGCCGACGCTGTTCGATGTCGTGCTGATGAATCCGCCGTTCGGTGGCAAGGAGGGCAAGGAGGCCCAGACCAACTTTGCCTACAAGACCGGCGCGACGCAGGTGCTCTTCCTCCAGCACGTGATCGACTCGCTGAAGCCGGACGGGCGCTGCGGGATGGTCATCGACGAGGGCGTGTTGTTCCGGAACAACGAGACCGCGTTCGTCCAGACGAAGCGAAAGCTGCTCAACGACTGTGACCTGTGGTGCATCGTGTCGCTGCCGCCCGGTGTCTTCTCGTCGGCCGGCGCGGGCGTGAAGACGAACCTGCTCTTCTTCACGAAGGGCGGCCCGACCGATCGGGTCTGGTACTACGACCTGTCCGACATCAAGGTCACCAAGAAGCAGCCGCTGACCGTGGACCGGTTCGAGTCGTTCTACGAGCTGCTGCCGTCGCGCGCCGACTCGGAGCGCTCGTGGACGCTGTCACGGGACGAAATCGAGGCGCGCAACTTCGACCTCAAGGCGGTCAACCCGAACGCCAGGTCGACCGAGGACACGCGGACGCCTCAGGAACTGCTCGACATCATCGAAGCGAAAGGCCGCGAGGTGGACGCTGCGATCGCGGATCTGCGTCGCATGCTCGCAACTGGAGGTGGCCAATGACAGGCACAGCCGTCGAGACCATCGTGTACTACCAGATCACGCTGGCCGTACACGTCGACCATGCTTCCGAGCGCGTCAGCCGCGTCGTTGAGCTGCGCGAAGAGATCCATCCGCGCGAGGAGGATCCGGCCGTGACGCTCACCGGCGATGACTTGATAGCGTGCGCTCCTGACCGTGCCGCGGAAGCAAGCCGCATCGCAGAGACCACGCCGTGGCCGGGAACCTGGGAGTTCGGCTACTGACCTTCGATGATCCGGCGGAATCCCTCCAGGAGACCGCGGGTACTCGAACGTGGATTCTGCTGTCCACCCGCCACGAGGTCAGGTGATCACGACGTCCAGTCGGGCATGGGCCGCCCGGAGCGCCGCCTCAACGGCCGCCGGCGTATCGCCGCGGGCGAACATGAAGCCCAGGTATCGATCGCCCTCGGGAAGCGGCACGACCGTGCTCCCCCGCGGTACCGTGATTTCCAGGCCGTCGATGCCCGGCACGGCGCGCGCGACCGCCATCCCCCGCACCTCGCGCAGCATGCCGGCGCGCGGGATCGGGAGCATCATCACGCCGGCCGCCGCGTCTTCGCGATCATGGGGCGGGAGCGGCAGGCCCGCGGCGCCACGGAGGATGAGCTCCTCGAGCGCAAGGCCGGCCCCGAACCGGAGCGTTCGGGCGCACAGCCCGCCGATCGATCGGGCGGCCACCTCGAGGACCCACGGCCCGCCGGCACCGAGCCGGAACTCGGCGTGGATCGGACCCTCCGTCAGGCCCAGGGCGCGGACCGCGGCACGGGTGGCCGCCTCCAGGCTGCCCAGGGTCTCGGGCGCGAGCCGAGACGGCGTGACGTAGATCGTCTCCTCGAAGAACGGGCCGTCGAGCGGGTCCGGCTTGTCGAACACGGCCAGGATCTCGAGCTCGCCGCCGCGGAGCAGCCCCTCCACGGCGACCTCCGGGCCGGGGATGAACCGCTCCACGATGAGCCGCTGCGGAGCCGTCCCGGGCGGACAGACGGCGGGCGAGCGGACGATCGCCGCGACCCGCTCGAAGGCGGCCTCGAAGCCCTCGGCGTCGTCGGCCCGGATGACGCCCTGGCTGGCGGACAGGTCGATCGGCTTGATGACGCACGGGAACGGGACGTGTCCGGCGGCCAGGATGGCGCGAGGGTCGGAGTCCGCCTCGACCACGAGATGGCGGGGTGTCGGCAGGCCGGCGGCTGCGAAACGGGCCCGGGCAGTGGCCTTGTCGCGGCTCGCTCGAACCGCGTCGAGGTCGTTGTGCGGTAGGCCCAGCGCGGCCGCGGCCGCCGCGGCGACGAGCGTGGAGCCGTCGTCGACCCCGACGACCGCATCGAGCGGCCTGTCCCGTGCGTATTCCACGATCGTCGCCGCGCCACGGGCCGGGTCCCCGAGATCGACCCGGAGGGTTCGTCCGGCGCTCAGCGCCTCGAGCGCGTTGCGCCGCTCCGAGCCGACGACGACGTCAACGGCGAGGCGCGCCGCGGCAGCCATGAAGTCCGCCGTCCGATACGTGCGGGTCGGGACGAGCAGGAGGACACGGGTCACGGTCAGAGAGTATCGCCTTGTGGCGTTTGCCGGCCGTGCGCAGGCCCGGCGTACCATGGCGGCGTGGATGAGCCCCTCCTACGCGTGACACCTGCGGCGGCGGCCAAGATCGAGGCCGCGCGAAAGAGCAGCCAGCGACCGGACGCCTGCCTGCGGATCGTCGTCGCTGGTCGTCGAGCG
>JANNQZ010000327.1:0-1635 GCA_031401015.1 Chloroflexota bacterium
GCTGCTGTTTTGGTGCGCCCGGCCTCGACGAGCTGTACATCACGACCTCTCCGCAGGGGCTGCCGGAAGGGGCACGCGAAGACCAGCCGCTGGCTGGCGGCCTGTTCCGGTACCGTCCGGGCGTAACCGGGCCGGCCGCCGTCGCGTTTGCCGGTTAGGGCGCGGTCTTGCGCAACGGGTGAGCGGACCGTCCGTCGGTGATCGTCTGCGGCATGTCCCACGCCTCCCGCGCTGGTCGGTCGCTCCGCCCGGGGTCGGCGCGCGGACCCTCCACAACTACCGGATCGTCCAGCGCGACGCGATCGCTGTCGGGTTCGCCTCGGCCGTTGGCCCCTTCCTCGGCGTCTACCTGGCGCGATTCGGGGCGACGCCGTTCCAGCTCGGGTTCATCGCCGCCCTGCCGTCGATCGCTGGGCTCGTGCTGGCGATCCCGCTCGGCCAGTTCCTGCTGCGCCGAACGTCCATTCCGCGCTGGCTGGGCACGAGCCGGATGCTCGCCCATGCGATGTACGGGGTCACCGGGTTCCTGCCGTTCTTCGTTCCGGCCAGCGCCGTCGTACCGCTCGCCCTGCTGGTCTTCGCGCTGGCATCTGTCCCGCAGCTGATGATCCCAATCGCCTTCAACGTCGTCATGTCGGCAGTCGCGGGACCCAACGGTCGGTTCGAGCTGCTCAGCCGGCGGTGGTCGATCGCCGTCCTGACGTCGGCCGTGACGGTGGCCGTTGCGGGGCGCGTCCTCGACATCCTGCCGTTCCCGCTCAACTACCAGGTCGTCCTCATCGTCTTGTCCACGGCCGGGCCGATCAGCCTGGTCCTGATGAACCGGCTACGGATGCCGGAGCGGGAGCTGCCGCCGCCGGCGCGGCCGGTCCGGCCGGTTCGGAGCCGCGCGAGGGACTTCATCGGGCTCATTCGCGGCCAACCGGCGTTCTTGTCGTTCGTTGTCCGGCTGCTCCCGTTCACGCTCGGCACGCGGATGGCCCTGCCCCTCATCCCGCTGTTCTACGTAACAACGCTGAACGCCACCGATGGAGAGATCGGACTCATCGCGACGGTCTCGTCGTTCGCGCTGCTCGCCGGATACCTGGGCTGGACGCGACTGTGGCGGCAGCGCGGCGGCCGGGTCATCCTCCTGATCTGCGGCGCCGGTCTCGCCTTCTACCCGGCCGGGCTCGCGGTCAGCCGGGAGATGGTCCTGATCCTGCCGGTGACTGCCGTCGCGTCGGTCTTTCAGGCGGGCCTCCAGCTCGTCCTGTTCGATGAGCTGATGCGCCGGGTGCCGGTCGCATACAGCCCGACCTTTGTCGCCGTCGAGCAGAATCTCGCCCACGTCGCCGGGCTCGGCGGACCGCTGCTGGGTGCGGCGCTGGCCGCAGTCGTTGGCCTGCCGATCGCCCTGGGTCTCGCGGCGACCGTGAGCCTCGTCGGCTACGGCCTGATGGCGGTCGACCGTGGACCGGCCAGACCTTCACCGGTACCGTTGGTCGTGACATGACCAAGCGCGTCCAGGCGGTGCTCGGGGCCGTTGAGCCCGCCGACCTGGGACGGGCCAGCATCCACGAGCACCTCCTGATCCTTCTTGACACGGTCGCATTCCGCGCCGTGGACTCGCCCGACGGGCGCGCATTCGCGGAC
>JANNQZ010000328.1:0-7495 GCA_031401015.1 Chloroflexota bacterium
CCGGCCTCGATCTCGAGCGACGGTGGAACGAAGCGCATGATCTCCAGGAACCCGGTTCCGCCACCCGGCTGGGGGGCAGGCGCTTGACCCGAGTTGGTGAAGATGTTCCACCAGCTCGTGCCGTCCGGTCGTGCAGTCTCGGTGACCTGTGCCGTCTGCGCGGCCTCCAGGCTGTCGACGGCGCCCAGGATCGCGTTCCGGGTCAGCGTCGCCTTTGCGTCGGCTTCGGCCTGCGTCGTCGTCGTCCCTGACGCCACGACATTCACCGCCCCGGCCATGCCGGGATGGATGACGCAGATGAACGGGAACGAGCCGGCCGCGCTGAACGCGACCGTGGCATTGGATCCCACGCCGAACAGGAGCGAGGTATTGAGGAACCCGGTCCCGGAATAGGTGCCCGTGAGCGCCGCGAGTCCCGGCGGCGGTGGGACGGTTCCGGTGAAGCCCGTAGCCGGCCACTCGTCAGGCCGCATGCCAGCTGGGCCGGTGCCGAAGGTGACGCTGTGAGGCTCGTCGGACTCGAGCGTGAACTTGACGCTGTCGCCGACCAGGATCGTGACGTCACCGGGGGCATAGACGTTGCCGGCGACGGTGCCGGTGCCAACACCGATCCCGACGTTGAGCGTTGATGCCGCCTGCGCGGCGCCGACGAAGCTGACGCTCAGAAGCAGGCCGAGAATCAGGGCGCCGACGAGCATGGCCCGGAAGCGGGCGACGGTGCGGCGCCGACTGGCCGCCATGGGGACGTTCATAGATCCTCCTCCTCTTCCTGTAGCGCGCCACGAGCAGGCCGAAATTGTAGGCGTCCGTTGCCCCGCTGTCCCGTCGAATCAGCGTCGCTAGCTCGGATGGGCCGCCTCCGCACGCAGCTTCGCGAGGTACGCCGAGGCACCATTGTAGTTCGGCCAGGTCACCTCGCGTTCGTAGACGGCGGGTGGCTCGGAGAGGCGATGTCGCCCATCGAACGAGATCGCGCGAGTGCCCGCTGCCGTCGCGAGTGAGCGATCCAACGTGGCGAGCTCTCCATCGAGTCGCTCCGTGAGGGCCAGATAGGAAGCGTCGTAGGCCGTGAGCCCGTAGCGCTCCACGTGGTCGATCGTCAACAGCAGTTGAGGACGGTCCAGATCGACGGTCGCGATCCCAAGCTCGTCGAGCTCGTGGACGGCGTGGAGCGCATCCGCACCCACTTGCCCCTGGCCTCGGGCGAGTGCGTTGACGACCTCAAGCCAGAACACCGAGGGAGCGACCAATGACCGTCGGGACGCGCTCCATCGCCGCAGGGCCGCGCGGATCGATGCTGCCTCCGGCTCGTCGCGAATGACCGCGACTGCGACCGAAGCATCCAGGATGATCGGGGCTGGTTCACTCATGCGTCGGATCCACCCTCGGGATTGTCACGATCTCGATCAAGCCGAATCAAGGTCGCCGCGTCCGGATCGCCCGGCTTCATCGGATACTTCTTCGCCATCTCGGCTGCGAAGGCTTCGAGCCGATCAATGGCGGCCAGGCGCCGTCGACGCACCTCGTCGCTGACGGCATCGAGCCGACCACCGTCTTCCACTGACACCAGGTACGCCAGCGGCCGATGATCCCGCTCGATCAGGATCCGCTCCCCGGCCGACGCGGCATCCAGGATCTCGCCCAGGCGCTTGCGCATGTCCATTGCTGTCACGGTTCTCATACCCGACCATCATAGTCAGCCATCATGATCCGTCAAGGCGTAGACTCCGGCGCTGATGGTCGAATCGAACGTCGTTCCGGGCTTCCTGCCGAGCACCAATGGTCTGCGTTTCGCCAACCGGTTTCCTCCCGGTCCGACGATCCGACTCGGACCGCTCGACCCGCGCTGGATCGGCATTGGCGACGCATCGGCCGGGCTGTGTGGCGGGATGGCTTGGTACGTCCGCGAGCGCTTCGAGGCCGGACTTCCGATGCCCTCGGACACGGTGGCGCCAGCCAACGGCTCGCCGCTCTTCCAGTCGCTCGTTCGACGCCAGATCCTGTCGCTCGACTGGCTTCGCGTGCCCCTGCGCTTCTGGTGGATGGGCGCCAGAAGCCCCGAGCACGCAGCCCGCCGCTCCCGCGAGACCGAGTGGCCACGCATCGGCGCCGATATCGATGCCGGCCGCCTCTCGATGGTCGGCCTGGTGCGCCATACCGGGCTAAACCCCTTGCGGCTCCGCCAGAGTCACCAGGTGCTGGCCTACGCCTACGGGGTCGCCGGAGATGCGATGACACTCCGAATCTACGACCCAAACTGGCCAGGCCGGGACGACGTGACGCTCATTTCCGCCTCTGCCGGCCTCCGCGCGTCCACCGGCGAAGCCTTGTGGAGCGCTATTCGCCTCCCATAACCGCTACGGCCTACCCGGGTCGTGGTCATTGTCGATCGTGCAGATCGAATGACGCACCGACGTCGCAGCCGGCCTGGCGCGCCGACACCGACCCGCCCATTGCGGGATCGGTATTGTCGACTACCTCATCGCGGCCGCCGCGCTCGAGGTCGATGGCATCGTGGCAACCCGCAACGTCCGGCACTTCCCGATGTTTCCTGGGCTGCTGCCGCCGTATTGACGGCGCCGTTCAGAGGGTGGGGAGCTCCTGGGCGTCGGTCTGGGCGGCGGCAAAGAGGTCGCCGACCTCCGCGACGCGCTCGACGATCGTCCGGATCGTCCAGCGGTCCGGGCGCAGGTCCGGGTCATCAAGTTCGTCCCAAGCAATTGGGGCGGATACGGGAGCGCCGGGCGCGGGCCTGACGGCATAAGGCGCGACCAGCGTCTTGATGCTCGCGTTCTGGGTGTAGTCGAGCCTGGCCCGACCCTGGCGCGCGCCCTTGGCCCATTCCCAGGACACGAGGTCCGGCACGATCGCGCCGACTGCGCGAGAGATGCGCTCGACCCAGCCGCTCGTTTCGGCGAATGTGTAGCGGGGCGCGATCGGGACCCAGACCTGGACGCCGCGCTTGCCGGTGGTCTTCGGATACCCGCGGACGCCGAGATGCCCGAGCGCCGTCCGGTAGAGGCGGGCGATTGCGAGCGTCTCGTCCCACGTGGTCAGATCGCCCGGGTCGATGTCGATCAGGGCGAAGGTCGGCTGCCACGGCTCGGGCAGCCGACCGGTCCAGGCGTGGATCTCGAAGCTGGCCTGGTTCCCCAGCCACGCGAGCGCCGCCACCCGATCGGCGATCAGGTGATCGTTGGCGCTGCGGTCCTCGCGTCCGTCGACGCCCGTCTCGTGCCAGCGGCGCAGCCATGCGGGTGCGGTCGCGGGGATGTCCTTCTGCCAGAACCCGGGCGCGCCGGCGCCATTGGGGAATCGCTGGAGGTTGAGCGGTCGCTCGCGGAGGTGCGGGAGCATCGCCGGGGCGATCCGCGCGAAATAGCCGATCAGCTCACGCTTGGTGATCGGCGGCTCGCCATCGAAAATGGGCTTGTCGAGGTTGGTCAGCTTCAGCTCGTGACCGCCGATCTGCCAGGTGCCTTCCTTGTCGAGGCGAGCGAGGGCGTCCAGCTCCTCCGCGCTGGCGGCCGCCGCTTCCGTGGCCGCCGCTCCGCTACTCGTGGCCTCGGGCACCGCCGCCGGCACCACGGATGCTGCCGCTTCCGCGTTCCTGACCGCCGACGCGGTCGACATCGGCCGCTCGCGCGTAACCGTCGACGGATCCCGACCCTCCTCGAACCCCTTGAACGCTGCCTGGCGAACCATTTCGTCGCGAGACCAGCCGCCCAGTGAGGCCCGGATCACGATCTCCGGTCGAACCCAGTGGACGTCGCGCAGGTCGCCACCCCAGCGGCCTCGATAGTCGCGCGGTGGAGGCGGGTCGAAGGGGACGACGTCGGCCTCGAGCGTGGCGAGTCGCTCGCGCATGAGCCGCCTGGTCCGCCCGTCAAAGCCGGACCCGACCTTGCCGGCAAAGCGCAGCCGGCCGTCCTCGTAGACACCGACGACCACGGCGCCGAGGTCCCGGGCGTTGCCCTCACCTGGGGTCCAGCCACCGACCACGAGCTCCTGCTCTGGCCGGATCTTGAGCTTGAGCCAGGCTGCAGATCGTCGCCCGGGCTCGTAGCGTGATCGTCGCAGCTTGGCGATGATGCCCTCGAGCCCCTGCGCCTCGGCGGCCTCGTAGAACACGCTGCCTTCCCCGATGACGTGGGCCGCGAAGCGAACGCGCGGGTGCGGCCGAAGCACGCTCTGGAGCAACCGCTTTCGATCCTCGAGCGGGACATTCAGCAGCGATCGACCGTCGAGGTAGAGCAGGTCGAACGCCTGGAAGACGAGCCCCGGCGCCGATGCGTCGCCGAGCCGCTCCTGGAGCAGCCCGAAGTCGGGACGACCGGCCGCATCGAGGGCCACCACCTCGCCGTCGACGATGGCCTGCTTCGCCTCGATCCAGGTGGGGGGCGTCAGCAGGCGCGGGAAGTAGGTTGCGCCATCCTTGAGGTTTCGGGTCCACAGGCGGACCGCCCGATCGGCCAGGACGGCCTGCACCCGGAAGCCGTCCCACTTGATCTCGAACAGCCAGTCCGGGTCGGAAAACGGCTTGGCGGCGAGCGTCGCGAGCATCGGCTCGATGCTCGATGGCATCGGGGCGGTCACGGCGCCGGTGAGATCGATCCCGGCGGCTGGCGCGGGTGCCTGGCCGTTCCAGAGCGCGTCGCGGGCCGCCTTGACCTCGTCGTTGGTCCGCCCGGTCTTGACGCTCTGCGGATGGTCTTCGGCATCCCAGCCGGGCACCGCATGCTCGTCGCGCTTGTGGATCAGCAGCCACTGTTCGCCGGCGTCATCCTCAAAGGCGCGTGCAGCAGGATCGTCGCCGCGTCGGCGCCTGCCGCTCGTCCGAACGATCGTGAACCGGCCCTTCAGGCGCTGGCCGTCCAGACGGAACTTGAGTTCACCGGCGGCGACGGCCGCCACAGCGTCGAGTGTCGGGGCCTCCCCTTCCCAGGTTCCCCAGTCCCACACGATCACGTCGCCGGCGCCGTACTGCTTCGCTGGGATGACGCCTTCGAAATCGAAGTACTCGATCGGGTGGTCCTCGACGTGGACGGCCATGCGCCGTTGCCCGGGATCGAGGGTGGGACCGCGCGGCACGGCCCACGAGACCAGGACGCCGTCGACCTCGAGCCGGAAGTCGTAGTGGAGCCGAGTGGCCCGGTGGCGCTGGACCACGTACCGGCCGCCGCGGGAAGCTCCGGGCGCGCCACCGGGGACGGCGGCCGGCGCTGGCTCCGGCGTCCTGGCGAAGTCCCGCTTGCGGCGGTATTCCTCGAGCGGCATCGGGATGAATTGCTGGCGACCCGCCCGAACGTCAGGCTGTCTTGCGCTTGCGCGCCGGTCGACCCGACGCCTCCTCGACGGCCGTAGCGTCGGCCAACGTGGTCTGCGACTCCGCAGCCTCGGTCTTCGCGGCCTTGGTCTTGGCGGCCTTCGCCTCGGCGACGGAGACCGGCCTGTTCGGGCTGGTTTCGCGGGCTGCCCGGGCGGCATTGACCGAGGCCTCGAGGGCCGCCATCAGGTCGATCAGCTTGCCGCTTTCCTGCGGAGCTTCTGTAATGACCGTCTCCTTGCCGTCAACCTTGGCCTGGATGACCTCCTCGAGCGCCGCGCGGTACTCGTCCCGGTAGATCGACGGGTCGAATTCACCGGTCATCGCCGCGACGAGCTGGTTGGCCATCGCCAGTTCGGCCGGCTTGAACTCCCAGGTTTCATCGCCGAGATCCAGGTCCGCGGTGGAACGGATCTCGTCGGGCCAGTGGAGGGTGCTCAAGAGGAGCGTGTCGCCGAATGGGTCGATGGCCGCGAGCGCTTCACGGTCCTTGATCACCACTTTGCAGATCGCGGTCAGGCCCTCCGACGCAAGGACCGACTTCAGGAGGTTGAACGCCTTTCGCCCGATCTTGTCGGGCTCGAGGTAGTAGGCGCTCTTGACGAAGCGCGTCGACGCATCGTCACGCTGAGCCTTGGTGAACTGCTCGATCTCGATCGATCGGACCGTCTTGAGCGGGACTCTCTCCAGATCCTCCTCGGTGACCACGACATACTCGCCAGGCCGATACTCATAGCCCTTGACCGTGTCGCCGCGTGCGATCGGCTCGTCCTCAACCGGGCAATAGATCTTCATCTGGATCCGCGACAGGTCTGTCTTGTGGAGCATGTTGAAGCTGATGCCCCTCGACTCCGTCGCGAGATAAAGCTTGACCGGAATGGTGACCAGCCCGAACTGGATGGCCCCCTTCCACATTGCACGTGCCATGGCGGTCCTCGTGATGTCCGCAACGCCCTTCGGGGTATCTGGCCCCGGACGTCGGACGGTCACGATAACGCACCAGCGCAAGGACCCGGCCGCTACGAGGCGATCTCTGCCTCCGCGTCGGCGACTCGAGCGAGGATGTTGGAGCGCATCTGGTCCAGCCCGGACCAGACCGCCTTGGTGGCCGTGGAGATAGAAGTCAACTGCGCCTTGAGCGTGCGAACCATCTCGAGCTGCTCTCGAATGGCGGTCAGCGCGGCACCGATCGCGGCCGAATCCACCTCGACCGCGTGCTCCACGAGTGAAGCCAGGGCGAGCAACCGGGCGAGCCGGATGGCAGCTTCGAGGGTCGCGGGCTCGGGCGCGGCTGGGTCGATGACGCAATACACGTCATCGCCGACGAGGGCGAACGGGGCGACGCCGGACGGTGCATGGGCCGGCGTGAAGACCACCACCGCAACGGCGGCGCCCCGATTTTCGCGTGCCTCGCGCAGCTCCTCGCGGATCGCCCGCATCGACATCGGCCGGTCCTTGGCCTCGATGACGACGCGCAGGTCGCTGCCGCGTGCGACCCGCGCGTCAACGGTCAGGACAAAGTCGCCCTTCTTCGACTTCATGATGGTCCCGGTTTCCAGGCCGGTCCGGTCCAACAGGTCCCCGGCACCGCGGGCCAGGTCCGCCAGCATGCGTTCAAGCAGATCCTCGAAGTCGCCGCCCTTGGCGGCGGATCTGGCGCGCTCGGCACCGCGGGCTGCCGCGGCCGCTTCGATCGCGACCAGCCGCTCCTCGAGGCTCTTGAAGCCAGCGGTGATCTCCTGGCGGAACTGGTGCATCGGCGAGTTGAGCCGGGTCGGGTCGAGGAGCACGGCGAGCTTGGAGGCATCACCGTCGAAGTAGCGCTCCAGCATGCGACCGATCCGGCCGATCGCGCTGTCGCGCTTGGATTCGTCGAACAACTCCTCCACCCTGGCCCGCAGGGCTCCCCGGTCACCGAGGAAATTCTCCAGCGTCCTGGGCAGGCGTCCGTCCCCATCGGCAAAGTTGGTGCGCAGGGTCTGTTCGAGCGTCTGGGCTGCCTTCTCGTTGACCGATTCGGCCTGGCGGACGAGCTTCTCGAACTCGGCTCGAACGACGTCCACATTGACCGTCACGCCGGCATCCTGGAGGGCCAGCAGGCCGATCCGGACTGCGCGCTCGACCAGGTCGGCTCGGTCGGGCGATGAGCGTTCGGCCAGGAAGGCAGCC
>JANNQZ010000329.1:0-17265 GCA_031401015.1 Chloroflexota bacterium
CCCACCCAGGGCCGCCGGTCTTCGCTTGGGGTCTGCCCGCCTGACGGACCGGTATGCCCACCACGATCCGCCGCTCCCCTCGGAGATCGACGCCGTGCGACGGGCATCGCTCGCCGCCGTCCGTGACGCGCCCACGGCCAGCCCGGCAGAGATCGTCGCCGTGGGTGGGACGGCGTCCAACCTGCTCAAGGTCCTTCCCGCCGCGGCCCTCGATCGGACGTTGACGCGGGACCGGATCGACGAAGCGCTGGCGATCCTGGCCACAGAGCCGGCTGCCGTGGCGTCGGAGCGCCACCTCATCAAGCCGATCCGCGCGCGAATCCTCCCGGCTGGCGCGGCGATCCTGGCCGCGATTCTGGATCACTACGGCGTGGATCGGCTCCGCGTCTCCGATGCCGGCGTTCGTGAGGGGGTCGTGCTCGCGGTAGCACACGCCGGCCCGGCCTGGCGGGACCGGCTCGCCGAACTTGCCCACGGATGGCGGAGCTGACCGAGGGCCGGGCGATGGTGGGAACCGGGACGCGGCCGCAACCGCCGGTTGGCGGCTCCAATGGCTCCAGATCCCCGGCCGTTGACCCGGGGGCAACGAATCCGGCCGCAACCGCGCCGACGACAGCTCCAGATCCTCGGCCGTTGACCCGGGGTCAACAAGCGGGCGCCCATCGGCTCGTTCGCGCCCCGGGCCGCTCGATTCGTTTCCCGTGGGTCAACGGGCGGGCGCCCATCGGCCCATTCGCGCCCTGGGAGGCTCGATTCGTTGCCCGTGGGTCAACGAGCGGGCGCCGTCAACGAGCTGGCGCCGTCAACAGGGGAGCGTCAACAACGTCCGACTTAATCCCGCTGAACCTGGACCTACAGCGCGGCCACCACTCGTCCGAGCGCTCGTCGGAAGCCGATCCCGGCGACGCCGCGCCAGGCCGGCCCGACCGAGCGCTGGAGACGGATCACCTCGCGCTCGCGGCTGACCAGGTAGCGCCCGATGGCCGAGCTCTCCAGGTCCGATAGCTCGCCCGAGTGCTCCAGGAGAAAGGCCCTGGCCCTGGCGGCGCACACGTCGGCGTCATTGAGCAGGCCGAGATGGTCCTGGAGTGCCGTGACGCGAGCAACCAAAAGCGCGGACTCGTCGCCCAGCGCCTCGCGCACGAATTCGAGCGTGTAGCGCAGCCACTTGCCGGCGATCCGCAGGTCGTGGAGGGTCACGACATCCGCCCAGCGAAGGACGGACTCGTAGCTGCGCACCTGCTCATAGGCCGCCCAGATGCGGGTCGCGGTGGTGTCGCGGATTCGATGCGGCTGCGTGGGGGCGACCGGCAGCACCGCTGCACCCTCGGTCTGGACAAAGTTCCGGTAGTCGTCGAGCCAGCGGAGGTAGCGGGCCGAATCAAGTTCGCGCATCAGCAGCACACGGGCTTCGTCACGTTCGGTTCGCCACCTGGCCAGGAGCGGCTCCAGGGCGCGCTGTTCGGGGATCGGCAGGTCTGCGCGGTAGCGGTCGGCGCCCTCGAGGAGGACGTCGAGGTCGCGCACTGCCCCAAGACGAGCGGCGACCTCGCGCAGCCCGATTCGGTAGCGCTTCGTGCGGCCGGTCCGGTAGGCCGACCCGAAGACGCGCCAGGCCGCCCTCTGTCGGCGTGTTGCCACGCGCATGGCGTGGACGTCCTCGATGTCGTTGCCAGATCGCACACCGGGTTCGCGCGCGAGCATCCTGGCGAGGTGGAAGCGCATGACCTTGCGCCCAGCCTCGGCGACATGGTCATTGGCGGTGACGCCCGGGGTCTTGCCGACGATGAGTCGGTTGTCCGGTTCGGCCGGAGCAGCCTCGACGTCGCTCGACGGCTCCGCGGGCGCAGCACCGACGGCAGCGGGTTGCACGCCGGTCTCAGCCGTGGGCTTCGGCTTGGGCTTCGCCTTGGCCTTCGTCCTGGGCTTGGGTTCAAGTCCAAGTGCAGGCTCAGGTCCAGATCCAGCCACAGGCTCAGGTACAGGCTCAGGCACAGGCTCACTTTCAGGTCCAGCCGCTTCGACCAACGGCGGATCGATCACCTCCGGCCCTTCAGCCTGGTCCGTCGCCGCGTCCGGGGCCGCCCCCGCGCTCGCCGCGACGACCGCCATTGCGGCCTCGAATTTGCTCTCGGATGTCGCCGTCATCAGCGGATCGGCGGCGAAGACGTCGGCCAGACCCGCCAACCGCTCCTCCGAGCCCCTGACCAGTTCCGCCTCAAGTTCCACGAAGTGGGCAACCACGAGCGCCCCGGCCATGACGTCCACCTCGTCGAGGCTCAGTTCCACGCGCGTGTCGCCATCGCTGATCAGTCGCTTTCGGCGAACCTGGCGGATGGTGACGATCTCCACGAGCGGCGCGTCCCTGACGATCTCGAGCAGCATCGCCCGCGCGTCCGACTCAGGCCATTCGAGCGGTGCGGTGGTGGCGTCTGCTGGACCTTCGATCTCCTCGCGACGAAGCGACCCGCCGGGCCCTTCGGTCGACTTGGCCGCCTTGATCGACACGATCGTTCCGCGTCCGCCCTGTCGGATTCGGACGGCGAACCCGGCGCGCGACATGGCGCCGTCCGCGGTGTCGACATACCGATCCTCGAACTGGACGGCACGCGCCGCGGTACCGGTCAGAAACGGTCCAATCTTGTCCGCGAGCAGGTAGCCCTCCGCGGTCGCAATGTCGGCGACCTGGTACTTGAGTTCGACCTCGATGGGTCGTCCCTGAGCGTCCGTCACGCGTGCGGGTCCAGCGAGCCGGCGCCGGCGCCTGGGCGATGCGGAGCAGCAGCCAGGTGACCGCGGTCGAGTGCCTCCTCCTTGAGCGTCTCGAACGTGTCCACGGTGCCCGCGCGGCTCAACAGCGCTTCGGTGCGGACCCAGCTGGCGTCCGGCTGGAGCTGCCACGACCGACGGTCGTCGGCGAGCATCAGCTCGATGATGGCCGCGATTCGCGCCTGCGCCTCGGGATCGTCCACCGGCGTCACCGCCTCGATCCGCCGGTCCAGATTGCGATCCATCAGGTCCGCGGAGCCGATGTACCACTCGGGCTGACCGCCGTTGTCGAAGCCCCAGATCCGGGAGTGCTCCAGGAATTCGCCGATGATCGAGCGAACCCGGATCCGTTCGGAGACCCCCGGTAGCCCCGGCTGGATCGAGCAGGCGCCGCGAATGATCATGTCGACCTCGACCCCGGCCTCGGCCGCGCGGTATAGCGCCTCGATCACGGCGACATCGACGATCGCGTTGAGCTTGAGCATGATCCGCCCGGGTCGCCCGGCCGCTACGTGCTCGATTTCGCGTTCGACCAGCTCAAGGAAACCGGACCGTAGGCTGTGCGGGGCGACCAGGATTCGCCTAAAGACGCGCTGACGCGACAGCCCGGTCAGCACATTGAACAGGTCTGTGACATCGGCGCCGATCTCAGGCCGGCAGGTGAGAAGGCCCAGGTCCACGTAGACCCGGGCGGTCTTGTGGTTGTAGTTGCCCGTCCCGATGTGGACGTAGCGGCGCAGCCCGGAGCCTTCGCGCCGGATCACGAGTGCCGTCTTGGAGTGGGTCTTGAGTCCCACGAGCCCGTAGACGACGTGGGCGCCGGCACGTTCGAGCTTGCGCGCCCAGATGATGTTGGCTTCCTCGTCAAACCGCGCCTTGATCTCGATCAGGACGACCACCTGCTTGCCGCGCTCGGCCGCCCGGATCAAATCCTGGAGGATCGGCGAGTCGCCGGTGGTCCGATAGAGTGTCTGCTTGATGCTGAGCACATCGGGATCGTCGGCCGCCTGGGTGATGAAGCGCTCCACGGACGCCCCGAACGACTCGTACGGGTGGTGGACCAGGATGTCACCGGCCCGGATGGCGGCGAACACGTCCGCTGGCTCGTCCTCGTCCGGCGGCATCAGCCGGGGCGGGATGACCGGGGTCCAATCGGGGGGTTTCAGCTCGGGGCGGTCCAGGTTCGCGATCGCCCAGAGGCCGCTGAGGTCCAGCATGCCGCTGACCTCATAACAGTCCGCATCCCCAAGGCCCAGACCGCGGAGCAGCAAGGCGCGGGTTGACGCCGGCATCGAACGCTCCACCTCCAGGCGGACCGCCTCACCGAACCGACGACGCCGCAGCTCTTCCTCGATGGCCAGGAGGAGGTCGTCCGCCTCGTCCTCCTCGAGCGCCAGGTCGGCGTTGCGCGTCACCCGGAACAGGTGGTGCTCCACGACCTCCATGCCGCTGAACAGGGTGCCCAGGTTGGCCTCGATCAACTGATCGATCAGGAGATACCGCGACGGCTCCACCTCGAGGAGTCGCGGGAGGATCTGTGGCACCTTGACCCGCGCGAACAGTCGCTCTCCGGTCTCGGGATCTCGCAGCCCCACGGCGATCGACAGGCTGAGCGTGGAGATGTACGGGAAGGGGTGGCCAGGGTCGACCGCCAGGGGGGTCAGAACCGGATGGATCTCGTCGAGAAAGCGCTCGCGCAGCGCCTCATGGTGTTCCGGGATCGCTGCGTAGTCGACGAGTTCGATCCGCTCGGCCACCAGCGCCCGGCGGATGGAGGCGAAGATAGCCGAGTGATCGTTGATGAGATCAAGCACTCGCACGCGTACCGCGGCGAGCTGTTCGCCGGCTGTCCGGCCGTCCGGCGAGCGCGCCGCCTTGCCGGCCTCGACCTGCTGGCGCAGGCCTGCGACACGGACCTGGAAGAACTCGTCGAGGTTGTCCGCGAAGATGGCCAGGAACTTGACCCGCTCGAGCAGCGGGTTGCGCTCGTCGCGCGCCTCGAACAGGACCCGGGCGTTGAATTCGAGCCAGGACAGCTCGCGGTTCAGGTAGGGGAATGGCGGCTTTGTCCGGGGGCTGCGACGCGGGCGTCGCGTGGTCGCCGCTTGCGCCGGAGTGGCGGACTGGATGGCGGCCATGGTGGGCTGGTTCCTCGATTGCGGCCGCGTGTAGCGCTACCGGCCGGCGAGGATAGCATGTGGGTGTAAACGGACAGTCGTCCGTCTGCCGATGGTCCGGGGTCGCTGGCTATTCCTCTGCCCGGTAGCGCCGTTCGCCGGTCGCCAGGTCAAGCCAGACGCGCATCCGGTGGCCACTGGTGGGGTCGATGAAGACCTCTCCCGTTCGCTGGAAGCGGCCCTCGATCGGCTCGCTGATCGGTTCGCCGCCGCCGGGTCCGATCGGCGCGCCGAATGCCTCGGCGGAGTCGGATCGGTAGCGCTGGCGTTCCACCAGCGCGGCGACAACGATCGCCAGGCCGATGGCAACGAGCCATGCGCCACTCCACGCTGACGCACCGCCCTCGGCGATCACGGCGAAGCCCAACAGGATCGTCAGTGCGCCGATCCCGACGACGATGGCGCGTCCCACGTAGCCCGAGCTGCGCATGGCTATTCGGTCATGACCGCGGCTGCCGTGGCGTCCGGTTCCACGATGACCGCGGTGCCGTAGGCCACGATCTCGGTCATGTACCCGGACAATTCCGAGCTGTCGAACCGCATCGACAGGATCGCATTGGCGCCGACAAGCGTGGCGTTCTTGACGAGCCGATCCATGGCCTGTCGGCGAGTGTCCTCAAGCAGACTGGTGTATTCGTGGATCTCGCCACCCCCAACGGATCGCAGCGCCGCCATGATGTTGCCGCCGAGGCCGCGGCTGCGGACCACGAGTCCGAAGACCATTCCCTTCGATTCGGCGACGCGATGCCCGGCCAGGAACGGGGTCGTGACGACAATCATGCGTGCTCCTCGTGTCGGTCGGCAGGGTCGGTCGCCGTTGAATTGGCGAGGCGTCGGCCGGTGCATTCTGAACAAGGACAGCGTGTCCGCAGTAAAGCATACGTGTAGTAACCGGTGTGGTGGCCATCCCCCCAGGTCGGCGAGATGGCGTAGCTGCCCACCAGGGCGATGTCCACCAGGCGGGTCTGCTCCGCGGTGAGGGTCGGGCTGCTGTCCAGCCAGCCGGGCATGCCCGCCTCGCCGCGGCAGAAGGCGCATGGGCAGAGCCAGCGAAGTGTGACCGTGTCGTAAACCGTGGCATGCCCGTCCGGCCAGCCGATTTCGAGCCGTCCCGCGGCCCGGTCCGCGTGAATGGAAGACGGCGCCACCTGGGGGACGTGGCTGCTTGTGGGCGACGGCTGGCTCATGTCCTCGATGCTACGCCCGTTGAGCGATCATTGGCGTTGATGACGATGCCGAGCGCCTCCCCCGATCCGCTCGCACACGCGCACGCCCATGCCCGGAGCGCGGAGGAGGTTGCGCAGGCCCTGGGCGTTGACCGCGCCGTCGGCCTGGAGCCAGCCGAGATCGAGCGACGCGCGGCGGCAGGCGGCCCCAATGCGCTGGAGCCGGCCCGACGAAATTCCATTCTGGGCATGATCCGGGAGGCCGCCACAGAGCCGTTCGTGCTCCTGCTGTTCGTCGCTGGCGTACTGGCCATCGCACTTGGCGAGGTTCGCGACGGTCTCCTCGTCCTTGCCGGACTCATTCCGATTGTCGGGGCGGATGTTGTGACCGAATACCGCGGCGACCGCGCCATGGAAGCCCTGCGCGACGCCTCCGCACCCCGAGCTCGAGTGCGCCGCGCCGGGAGCGTGGAGGACATCGACGCCACCGAGTTGGTGCCCGGCGACATCATCCTGCTTCGCGCCGGCGACATCGTTCCCGCCGACCTGCGAGTCCTACGAGCGGATCGGCTGTTGCTGGATCGGAGTGCCTTGACGGGCGAGTCCGTGCCCGAGCCCGCGACCGTCACGCCCGACCTGCCCGATGCCCCCCTCGCCGACCGACACGCGATGGCGTATGCGGCGACCAGCGTGGTCGGCGGGCGCGGCGAGGGGGTCGTGGTGGCCATCGGGCAAGGATCGGAGATCGGTCGCATCGCGGGCGGTTTGCGCGAGCGGGGGCGCCGTCGATCGCCCCTCCAGCTGGAACTCGACCGGCTTGTCCGGATCCTTCTCGTCGTGGCCATCGGGCTCATCGTGATCGTGAGTGGCCTGGGCTTCATCCGGGGGCAGGAGATCGGCGCAAACCTGCTCGCCGGGATTTCGGCGGCGATCGCGTCCATCCCGGAGGAGCCGCCCATCCTGCTGGCGGTGATCCTCGGGCTGGGGGCCTACCGCCTGCTCAAGCGTGGCGTCCTGGTTCGCCGCCTCAACGCCGAAGAGACGCTTGGCGCGATCGACCTGATCCTGACCGACAAGACCGGGACGCTGACCCGAAATCGCCTGGACGTCGCGTCGGTCACCGGGCCAGACGGCCCGCTCGCGGATGCCCCCCGGCTGGAGATCCTCAACGAAGCGCTGCGCGCCGAGGACGACGCCTGGGTCCGCGCCGAGGGAGCCGCGCCGGGGTCATTCACGGCGTCCCTCAGCCGGGCAATCGAGGCCGCCGGTGGCGATGCGCGCCTCGACCCGGCCGACCTGGTCGAGGCCGAGCCCGTTGACGACGGCCGCCCGATCTCGCGAACGCGCAGTCGTGGACCGGAGGGCGTCACTGAACTCGTCATCGGGGCGCCGGAAGTGGTCGTCGGCCTCGTCTCGGGACTCGATGACCGATCCGTTTGGCATGAGCGGATCGAGCGCCTGGCGGCCAGCGGGGAGCGGCTGGTCGGCCTGGCGCGCCGGCCGGACGGCGGGCAGTGGCAGGTTCGGGCGTTGATCGGTTTCGCCGATCCGTTGCGCGACGGGATCCGCGAGGCGCTCGAGACTGCGCGCGGGGCCGGCATCGAGGTGATCGTGGTCACCGGCGATCATCCGGTCACAGCGGCCGCCATCGCCGCCCAGGCCGGGCTGGACCGCGAACGCGTGGTCCTCGGTGAGCAACTTGCGGCCCTCGACGACGCGCAGCTCACGGCGGTCCTGCCGGATCTCCAGGTAGTTGCCCGCTCCACGCCTGAGCAGAAGGAGCGCCTGGTGCGCCTGGCTCGGGCGGCGGGTCGGACGATCGCGGTTACCGGTGACGGCGTCAACGACGCCCCCGCCCTCAACGGTGCGGACGTGGCGGTAGCGATGGGTTCCGGGACGGCCGTTGCGCGCGAGGCCGCGGACCTCGTCCTGGGCGACGACTCCTTCGCCACGCTGATGTACGGCCTCGCCGAGGGACGCCGGATCGTCGACAACGTCCAGAAGGGCCTCATCTTCCTCGTGTCGACCCACGTGGCGTTGCTGGGGTTCATCCTGATCGCCACGATCTACGGCTTCGGCCAGCCGCTCCTGCCGATCCAGATCCTCTGGATGGAGCTGTTCATCGACGTGTCCGCTTCGGCGGCGTTTGAGCTGGAAAAACCCGAACCGAACCTGATGCGCCGGCCGCCCCGTCGCCAGGGCCAGCCGCTGCTCACCGGCGGCCTCCTGGGGCGGATCGCGGTCGCCGGGGGCTTTAGCGCCGCGGCCGCCCTGTACGTGATGGTCACCGATCCTGGTGGTCCGGCGCATGCCCAGTGGCTGGCGTACACCATCCTCGTCTGCGGCCAGGCGGTTCGCGCCTACGCGAATCGGAGCATCCGCGAACCGATCTGGCGCCTTCCCGCCAACCGGTTCCTGCTGGCCGCCGCCATCGGTGCGATCGGCATCCAGGCCGTCATTCCGTCCGTGCCGTTTCTCGCCGACGCGTTCCGAGCGACACCGCTCGACCTGTCGGACTGGGCCGCGGTCGCCCTCATCGCGCTCGCGCCGGCTGCTGTTGCCCAGGTGGTGCGCAGCGTCACCGCTCGGATTTGGGTTGCCTGAAACGCGACTATCCTCCCGGACGTGAGCCTCGAGATCGATCACGTCACCAAGCGCTTCGGGGCGACCGTGGCGCTTGACGCCCTGGCCTTCGACGTCGCGCCGGGCGAGGTCTTCGGCTTCCTCGGCGCCAACGGCGCGGGCAAGACGACCACGATGCGGATCTGTCTCGGGATCATCGCCCCGGACAGCGGCGAGATCCGCTGGAAGGGTCGGGCGGTGGGGGAGCTACCGCGCCGGACGTGGGGTTACCTGCCCGAGGAACGCGGGCTCTACCCGCGGATGGCGGTCCTCGACCAGCTGGTCTATTACGCGTCGCTGTACGGCGAGACGCCCGACCGAGCCCGCCGCGCCGCTCTTGCCTGGCTCGCCCGCTTTCGAATTCCCGAGTATGCCGACCGGCGTGCGGAGGAGCTGTCCAAGGGCAACCAGCAGAAAGTCCAGTTCATCGCGGCCATCCTCCACGGACCCGAGGTGTTGCTGATGGATGAGCCGTTCACCGGGCTCGATCCGCTCAACCTGGTCCTCCTGCGCGAGGCGTTCATGGAGCTGCGCGACCAGGGTCGGACGCTGATCTTCTCGACCCACCAGATGGAAGCGGCCGAGGCGATGTGCGAATCGGTCGCGATCGTCGACCGCGGCCGGCTCGTGGCCGGTGGGCGACTGCGCGACCTCAAGCGAGCCAGTCGACGAGCGTGGGTCCGCCTGGCAATTGATGGCGCGAGTCCCGCTCCCGACTGGTTTGCCGATCTTCGCGGCGTCGATGTTGTCCGGCGTGACGCGTTGGGGGCCGAGCTGGAGCTGCTTCCAGGGGCGTTGCCGGAGGCGATTCTCACCGATGTCCTCGGGCGAGGTGGCGTCGTCAGCCGCTTCGAGGTCGTGGAACCGAGTCTCGAGTCCATCTTCATCGAGCTCGTAGGCCGACCGGCGGAGGATGAGATCGTCGTCCTGCCGGCCGGGGTGTCCGGCCAGCCGACTTCTGGCTCCGGGCCGACAGCGGGGATCGAGCCGGCCCTCGGCCTCGAGCCAGTCCCTGGCGCTGAGCTGGCCACCACCTCCGCGGCCGGGCCGACCTCCACCTCCGCGCCCGCGGACGGGACGGCTTGATGGCACGCCGCGATCCGTTGTTCCCGAATGCGGCCATCATCGCCAGGCGCGAGTACCGGGATCGAGTCCGCGGTCCGCTCTTCCTGGCCTCCACGGTTGTGCTCATGGGCCTGGCCCTCCTCGTGGCGCTGGCACCCATCGCCGTTCGCTACCTCGATCGCGACACCGTGACCAACGTCGCCGTGGTCTCGAGCGACGCGGCGTTGGCGCAGCAAGCCCTGTCCATCGCCGATAGCCTGCTCAATGTCTCCGGGCGGGTGGAGGGATCCGGCTCGGCGGAGCGGCCCTTTGCGGTCAGGGTTGCGGATCCCGACGCTGCCGCGCGATCGTTGGCCCAGGGCGAGGTCAGTGCCATCATGGTTGTCGAGCGAACCACGGCGGGTGGCCTTGATGTCGTTCTGCAGACCAATGGAACGGCCGACCTCACCCAGGTGCAAACCTTCAGCGTCGTGGCATTCGGCCTGGGCGTGCTGGACTGGAACTCGCGCAGACCGGCGGAATCAGGGGGAGAACCGTTTCTTCCGGCCACGTTTGGCGTCAAGTCACTCAGCGCTGCCGTCGAGGATGGGCGGGCGCTCGATCCGCAGGAGACTGCCAGTCGCGGCTTCCTGGGCGTGGTGTTCGTGGTCCTGCTGTTCATGTCGGTCGTGATCTACGGCATGTGGGTGGCGACGGGCGTGGCCGCCGAGAAGAGCAGTCGCGTGATGGAATTGATGATCAGCGCGGCGTCGCCGCGCCAGATGCTGAGTGGCAAGGTGCTCGGGATCGGCGCGGCCGGCTTGACCCAATACCTCGCGATCGCGGTGCCGTCACTGCTTGTCTTGGCGTTCCAGGATCAGATCGCGCTGGCCGTGCTGGGGCCCGCGGCGGCAGGGGCCCCGCTGGTCGGCCTCACCCCGATCCTGCTCGCGGGATACGGCTTGTTCTTCCTCCTCGGCTTCACGCTCTTTGCGCTGATCTACGCGGCAGTTGGCTCCTTTGTCAGCCGCCCCGACGACCTCCAGACCCTGTCGTTGCCACTCAGCCTGCTGGCGCTGGTCGGCTACCTGTCGGCGGTCGCGGCGCTGAGCGGCGGGGGCGGACGGTGGATCACGATCGCCTCCTTCGTCCCACCCTTCAGCCCGTTTGTGATGCTCGCGCGACTGATGGTCGCGGCCGTGGAGCCGTGGGAGGTGGCGCTGTCCATTGCCCTGCTGTGCCTGGCGATTGCGGTCATCGCCGTGGTAGCGACACGGATGTACGCGGCCGGCGTGTTGCTCTACGGCCAGCGTCCCGGCTTGCGGACGTTCGTGGCGGCGGCTCGCCGGGCGCGGTAGGGCCGCGGTTGGGCGGGTCGCGCCCGAGCTTCAGCGATCTTCGAGGGGTAGCCGACGGATCAACGCGAGCACGGGACCGGACGCGGCGGCAGCGGGGCCCGGCTCCGCTCCCGAGATCGGTCCCGTCTCGGCGACGTGGAAGCCCGCTCCCGCCACGTCCGTCTCGGCCGCGCCCGCACCCGCGGCGACGAACCGCCAGAGCCGACTGCGGACCCCTGCCAGATAGGGACTCGACCGATGTCGAGCGAGCTCGCCGGCGATTCCCTGCGCCTCGACCGCCGCGTGCAGCGCAATCCCTTCTGTGGCAATGGCCGGCACGGCCACCACCTCGTCGCCAGGCCGTAGCACGCGCCGCAGCGCCTCTCGCCGCCGAACAAGCGGCAACGCCATCAGCGATCGGCCGTCCACGTGCAACAGGTCGAAGGCCAGGAACGCCGCCGACCGCCCGGCCTCGCCCGCCAGCCGACGCTCGAGCTCACCGGAATCCGCCCGACCCGACCCGTCGACCACGACCAGCTCCCCGTCAAGGATCGCCGACCGCGCGGCTACCCGAACGGCCAGGCCGGCGAGCTCAGGCAGGACGCTCGTCAGGTCACGTCCGTTGGCGTCAACGATCCGCACCGCGCCCGTTCCCGCCAGTGCCGCGGGTCCAATCATGGCCAGCGCCCGCTCGCCGCCCCACCACGGTTCGAACAGGTGCTCGTCTGAATCAAAGGGTGCCGGGAGCACGCGCGGAAGCATCGGCCGCAGGTCGGGGAGATCGGGGAGCAGATCCGCATCCAAGTGAAGCGAGAGCTGATCGGCCATCGTGCCGACGATGGTAGCCGGTAGACTGCAGCTGTCCCGATGTGGAGCGTCTGGAGGAGCCCTCGCGTGCCACGGCCGCCACGACCCGACGACCTGTACCGCCTGCGAATCGCCACCCAGCCGCGTTTGTCGACCGACGGCCGCCTTGCCTTGATCACGGTGCAGACAGTTGCATCCGGCTTCGACGGCTATCGGCAGGCGCTCTGGCTCATTCAGACCGCGGGCGAGACCCCGCCGCGCCAGTTGACCCTCGCGGCGAGGCACGACCACCACGGTCGCTTCGCACCGGATGGGCAGAGTCTCGCCTTCCTGTCCGATCGCCGAACGCTGATTGAGGACGCGCCAAACGGATCGGCCCGCAAGGATGGAGCCGGAGGGGCCGAAGCCGGCAACGGCCAGGGCGGCAAGGGGGCCACGCCTCGCGAAGACGCCAGCCAGATCTACCTGCTCCCGCTCGATGGTGGGGAGGCCCGCCGCCTCACCGACCTGCCGCGAGGCGTCGAATCGTTCGAATGGTCTCCGGATGGGACGCGCCTGGTCGCCATCAGCGCCTCAGCCGGCGCGACGCGAGCCGAGGACGCCAGCCGCCGAGGCATCGGGGGCACGGAGGCGACCTCGTCGTCCGGCGAGCCGCCGGCCTCTGACTACAGGTTCATCGATCGACTCGAGTACATGCTCAACGGCAAGGGCTTCACCTACGACCGCGTCGTCCACCTCTGGCTGATCGATGCGGTGACGGGCGAGGCCACCCGCCTGACCACCGGGCCCGTCTCCGACACCGAGCCCGCCTGGTCACCCGACGGCCGCCAGGTCGCGTTTGGCTCTAAGCGCCGGCGCGATGCCGATCTGGTAAATCGACAGGACCTGCATGTCGTCGACGTCGAGACGCGAATCGTCACCGCGATCACGCGCGGGCCCCGCTCGGTGTTCGGGGCGCCGACATGGCTGCCGGATGGACGGGCGATCGCCGCACTCGGGCATCGGTTGGAGGGCCGGGCGGGCAGTCGCAACGACATCTGGCTCTTCGCGGCCGACGGCTCCGACGCGAAGCCCGGCGGTGGGCGAAATCTGTCGGCTCGCCACGATCTGATGCCCCGGGCAACCACGACCAGCGACGTCACGATCGGCGAGGCCGCCCCGATCATCCCGTCGGCCGACGGGCGCTGGCTTCATTTCAGCGCCCCGATCGGTGGCGCCTACGAGCTCTGGCGGATCGCGCTGGAGGACGGCCGGGCAGAGCGGCTCACGGAAGACCGCCACACAATCTCGTCCTGGCACGCAGTCCCGGGTTCGCCTGGGGGCCGCGCCGGCAACGCCATGCGGATCGCCTACCTGCGCTCGACGGCCACCAACCCGCCAGACCTCTGGCTGCTCAATACCGGCGAGGCCCGAGACGCCAAGCCCCGCAGGCTCACCGATCTCAATGCCGAGCCCCTTGCCGAGATCGATCTTCGCGAGCCGGTGGAGCGTCACTCGACGGTCGACGGCCGCGACATCCAGGGTTGGTTCATTCCGGGCGGCGATGGGGCGCGCGGAGACGGTCCGGGTGGCAACAGCGGTCCGCGCCCCCTGGTCGTCGAGATCCACGGTGGGCCACACACGCTCTATGGCTGGTCGATACTCTGGGAGTTCCAGGTGCTCGCGGCGGCCGGGATCGGGGTCTTCTATTGCAACCCGAGAGGTTCAGAGGGGTACGGGCAGGCGTTCAACGACGCCAACCATCGTGACTGGGGTCCCGGGCCCATGCGTGACGTGCTCGCCGGCGTGGACTCGCTGGTGGCGGAGGGCTTCGCCGACCCCGACCGCCTGGGCGTCACGGGTGGCTCGTACGGTGGCTACCTGACCAACTGGATCGTCGCCCACGACCACCGGTTCCGGGCGGCCATGACCTGCCGCAGCGTGTGTGACATGACCACGCTCTTCCTGACCGGCGACATCAGCGGCGGCGACTGGGCCCGGATCGAGTTCGAGGCGGCACCCTGGGATGACCCCGCCTATTACCGGGAGATCTCGCCCATCACCTACGCCCGCGCGATCACGACCCCGCTGCTCATCCAGCACTCCGAGCGCGACCTGCGGACAACGATCGGCCAGGCCGAGGCGCTGTTCACGGTCCTGCGATCGCATCGCCGCCCGGTCCGCCTGCTCCGCGTTCCCGACGAAACCCATGAGCTGACCCGCTCCGGCACCCCGTTCCGGCGAGTCGAGAATCTCCGGGTGGTGGTGGACTGGTTTCGCCACTTCCTGGTCGAGGGCCGGAGCGGCCTGCCGTCACTCCCCAAGGTTCGCGGCGGCCGCTGAAGCCGATTCCGGCCCGGGCCCATGGCCACTGGAACGCCGGGCGCGCCATCCGACCGGCGAGTGCCGTGCTTCGACCGCGGCGCCCGCTTCCCGGGGTCGCTCGGAACGCCGGGCGCGCCATGGGACCCGCGAGTGCTCCGACTCGACCGCGGCGCCCGCTTCCCGGGGTCGACCGGAACGCCGGGCGCGCCATGGGACCCGCGAGTGCTCCTACTCGATCGGCTTGCCGGTCCGACGGGTCGCGACGCGTTCCAGAGAGGCTGCGGTCCCGGCCCGCCACAACCGAGGCGTGATCCGCATGCCGCATGCCCACGGGTCGGGCGCCTCGAAGCGGTCTCGCCGCACGGCCGAAACCCGCACCGACCCGGTGTATCCTCTCCGTCCCATGACGGCCACCAGACGACCCGAGTCCCCGGCGCGCGAGCGTGCGCACGAACTGATCCGTGCCTGGGATGCCCGCCCCGGACCCCTGGGCAACCTGCTCGGGCGGGTGACCGCCGTCGATCAGGTCGGCGTCGAGCAGCGGGTCGAGGCGCTCCAGCGGCGCTCGATCAAGAAGGCCTCGAAGCTGTGGGCGCTCAACCTCGCGATTTCGATGATGGACCTGACCACCCTTGAGGGAAAGGACACCCCCGGCAAGGTCCGCGCGCTCTGCGTCAAGGCGATGCGGCCCCAACCGGGTGACCCGACCATCCCGTCCGTCGCGGCCGTCTGCGTCTACCCCGCGCTCGTGGCCGACGCGAAGGCCGCGCTCCGCGGGTCGACCGTCAGGGTCGCCAGCGTCGCCACCGGCTTCCCGTCGGGCCAGACCTTCCGCGACATCAAGCTCGCCGAAGTGCGGGCCGCCGTCGAAGCCGGTGCGGATGAGGTCGATATGGTGATCGATCGCGGCGCGTTCCTGTCGGGCGACTACCTGACCGTGTTCGAGGAGATCGTCGACGTCAAGGAGGCGTGCAGCGAGGCGCACCTCAAGGTCATCCTCGAGACCGGCGAGCTCGAAACGTACGACAACGTCCGGCGCGCCAGCGTCCTGGCGATGGCCGCCGGCGCCGACTTCATCAAGACGTCCACCGGCAAGGTGACCCCCGCCGCGACGCTACCCGTCACCCTGGTCATGCTCGAGGCGATCCGTGACTTCGAGCGATCCACCGGGCGGCAGGTCGGGATGAAGCCGGCCGGCGGGATCCGCGTCGCCAAGGAGGCGATCCAATACCTGGTCGTGCTGTACGAGACCCTCGGTCCGCGCTGGATGTCGCCCGCCTGGTTCCGCTTCGGGGCCTCGTCGCTGCTCAACGATGTCCTGATGCAGATCGAATTCCAGCGCACCGGCCGCTACCAGGACCCGGACGACTTCACGCTCGACTGAGGCACGACGAGCGACCTTAGGCAAGCAGTCGGTGTTTCGAAATCGCGGCCTGGCCGATTCTGCGTCTGTCAGTCCGTAATCGCTGAGTATGCTAGTATGCGCAGATGAAGCGCACCACCATCAGTCTGCCCGACGACCTTGCGGCCGCCGTCGAGCGCGAGGCACGACGCCGCCGGGTGCCCGTTTCGCAAGTGGCGCGGGAGGCTCTCGAAGCTCGATTGGGTCGAACGGCTGCCCCGCGCCGCGAACTCCCGTTTGCCGCGCTCGGTCGAAGCGGTCATCACTCGACGGCGCGGGATATGGACGACATCTTCGACGCCGAGTGGACCAATGATCGCGATCGTTGACGCCGGCCCGTTGTATGCCGCCGTTGACGCCGACGATGACGACCACGCGCGGTGCGTTGACATTCTTCAGCAATCCGATCTTGATCTCGTCGTCCCGGCGCTTGTCGTCGCCGAGGTCACGTATCTCGTTGGTCGGCGCCTCGGCCCCAAGATCGAAGCGGCGTTCCTGCGCGGTCTTGCCACCCTCGAGATCGAAGCGCCGGCGGCCGAAGAGTGGCCAGCGATCGCAGCTCTTGTGCGGCGCTACGGCGATCTGCCGCTCGGAGGCACGGATGCGTCCGTCGCGGTTCTTGCCGAGCGTCTGGGCACGGACCTTGTGGTGACCCTGGACCGCCGCCACTTTGGCGTGATCCGCTCGTTGCAGGGCCGCCCGTTTCGACTCCTCCCGGCCTGATAGTTGGAACCCGATCGCGCAGGACGACGTCGGGCAGCCATGAAATTGCGCGCCGCGACCGCCGTCTGCCTTGCTCTGCTCGTCGCGGCCGGGTGCACCGCGGGCGCGAGCCCATCGCCGATCCCGGCTGGTCCGCCGATCACCGTTTCCGCGCTGAAATTCGTGCTCATCGACGCCTACGGGCCGCTCTGGTATTGCGATCCGGACTTCTATCCGGTCCAGCGTGCCGAGGAGATCGACAGCGCTCGAGAGCGTTGGCCCGAAGTCCAGGCCGACGCGGAGGCCTTCGCGGCCATCACGGGGAGGCTAGGGCTCGACGCCGCCGCCGAATTCACCGACGACCAGAAGCTGACCGTCTACCGGGCCTGGAAGATTCTCAACGCGATCGCGCTCGACCCGATCGGCAACGACACCTACCGGTTCGACTATCTGGCCCAGCCGGCCGCGGACGCCGCCGAGGGCACCCGGACTGCCGGCATCATCACGCAGGCGGGCGCGATTACCATCGAACAGCAGGCCCCGGCCGGGGAGCCGATGTGTCCGATCTGCCTGGCGATTGGCACGGAGATCGAAACGCCGGACGGGCGGAAGCCCGTCCAGGGGCTCCGGATCGGCGACGCGGTCTGGACGTTGGACGAGCGCGGAACGCGGGTGCCCGCCACGGTGATCGCTGTCGGCTCCACTGCGGCGCCGGCCGGTCACATGGTCGTACGGCTGGTCCTCGCCGACGGCCGAGCGGTGATGGCCTCGCCTGGCCATCCGCTGGCCGATGGCCGTCGCCTGGACGATCTGGGGGTTGGTGATGCGTTTGCCGGCTCGCTGGTGATCTCTGCCGACCGGGTCTCCTACGACGGCGCCCGGACCTTCGACATTGCCGTCAGCGGACCGACCGGCACCTACCTGGTCGACGGAAT
>JANNQZ010000330.1:0-4309 GCA_031401015.1 Chloroflexota bacterium
GAGCCGGCGGACTTCGCCGATCTCGAACGGATCTTCGGAGACATGCGTCTGCCAGCGGGTGCCGGTGGCGCGCGCGAGGGCAGCCGATTCGCGCAGCATGTCGGCTGAACAGGACACGGCGAACCGCGGCGTGACCGCGTACGCGAGGCGACCGTCGTCGACGCCATGCCAGCGGCTGATCAGGTCGGCCGACTCCTTGAGCGACCGATCGAGAATCGTCGATGGCTCGATGATCGGGTCGTACGTGCCGCGATCCATCATCACCTTGCCCAGGATCGCCCGGATCCCGTGGGCCTCGGCGGCTTGGAAGGTCGCGTCCATGGCGGCCTGGTAGACCGTGCCGTAGGCCATGACCGTCGTCGTACCGGCGGCCGCAAAGGCTTCGAAGATGCCCGGCGCCTGTCGCTCGGCGACCGCGGGGTCTGACCAGGACCGCTCGGTCGGAAAGGTGAGCCGGTCAAGCCAGGTCAACAGGTCCAGGGCGAAACCAAGGCCGGCGTTCGGGAGCTGCGGCAGATGGGCATGAAGATCGACCATGCCGGGCATGACCACCCATGGGCGCAGATCGGTGGCCGCATCAGCTTCGGCGGGTCGGTCAGCGGCCGGGCCCGCGAACGTGATTCGCCCGGTCTCGCCCACCAGGAGCAGGCCGTCAGGTTCGTAGTAGCTGCCGCCGGCGGCAAGCGGCGTCAGGATGCGGGCGCGCAGGCCGAATGGCGGGCGGGCGAGTGGGCGCTCCGGAGTCACGACGGGCGATGCTAGCAGGTGCCCGATTGCCGGCGCCCCGGTGCTCAGCGACCAAGGCGCGGATCGAACGCCCCAGCGACGACGCTATCGCTTCTTGCCGCGGACCTCGAACAGGTGGGCCGTCCACTCCGATCCACCTCGGTCCATCGTCGCGGAACTGCCGTGCCAGCCGCAGGTGCAGGTAATCGTCTGGGCTTGGTGCTTGTACTCGTCGATCACGTGCTTGAACGGTTCGACGGTCGTCGGCTTGACCGGGGGACGACTGTTCACGGGGACTCCTGCACGAGAGGGAATGCAGCACGCGGAACGCGGCCGTTGGGGATCGCGAATGATACCCGAATCCGCCGATTCCTGCGGGCCGTGCTACTCAGGTCCGAGGTGATATCCGAGCCGACGAGATAGCCGCTTCAAGGCGCGCAGCACGCGCGACGGTCGCGCGCCGCGCTCTTCGGCGAGTTCGGCGCGCACGATCGCCTCGCGAACGACGCGGGCGCCCACGTACCGCAGTGGTTCGGGCGGAAAGGCCCGCGGGACGACCCCGACCAGCGGCAAGGCCAGGGCCGGATCGTCGCCCCGCTCCAGCGCGAGGGCCGCGAGGATCCGTCCGCCAACGACGGAGGGCGCGACGCCGTTCCCGGAATACCCGTGACCGTAGTGGATCGGGCGCCCGGGAAGGCTCCCGAAGATCGGCAGATGATCAGAGGTGATATCGATCGGGCCGCCCCATGCATCCTCGATCCGGACATCGCGCAACGACGGGAAGATCCGCCGCAGCCCGGCCGCCGCTCGCTCCGCGGACCGCATATCGTCGGTGAAGGCCGAACCAATCCGGCCACCGAATCCGGCTCGACCGCCCCCGCCCCCGAGTGCGATCCGACCGTCTGGCGTCGCGCGCAGATAGTGGAGGGTGAAGCGGCCGTCCGAGACACCTTCGCCGCCGGTCCAGCCGAGGTCGGCAAGGCGTGCCGGAATTGGCTCGGTCAGAACGATGTAGCTCGACCAGGTCAAGAGGCGGCGCCCGTACGACGGCCACCCGGGTGCCCGCCGCCCGGCTGCGCCGAGCGCGCGCCACGAAACACTGGCGAGTTGACGCGCGTTCGCACTTCGTCGGGCGACAGCTCCACCAGCCGGTCCGCGACGCCCAGCTGCCGGCATGCCTGCACCGCCTCCCGGCCTGCGCCGTCCTGCGCCGGCGCCGCGCTGACCGAGAGGGCGCCGGCGTTCGTGTACCAGGCGTCCACACCGTGTGCACTGCACCAGCTCCCGATCTCGTCCACAGCGCCATCGATGGCGCGGGCCACCGCCAGCGCGCCATCGGGGCCATGCCGCTCAATCAGCGTCGGTAGCTCGTCCCACCACCCGGTCACGAACCCGCCGTTGCGGCCCGACGGACCACCTCCGCAGATGTCCGTTTCGATCAGCACGATCCGGGCGGCTGGCTCAAGCTCGGTCAGCCGCCAGGCGGTCCATAGCCCGGTGTATCCCCCGCCGATCACGACGACATCGGCCGTCGCCGACCCCCTGAGCGGCGGCGTCGCGAAGGACAATCCGGCGTCCTCGGCGCCCAGGGCCTCCCGCAGCCACCACGACCGACGCGCACCGCTCGGGCGGACACCGTTGAGCATCGCCGGTCAGACCACGGGGCGCAGGTTCACACCACGCGGCCCGGGTTCAGAATGCCCAGCGGATCCAGGGCCGTCTTGATCGCCCGCATGAACCGGACGGCATCGGGACCACGCTGGACTTCCAGCCAGTCGCGCCGGGCGAGCCCGATCCCGTGCTCGGCGGTAACGGTCCCACCGAGCGCAAGCGCGGCCCGATAGAGGTCTGCCTGGACGAGCTTGGTCATCTTCTCGGCGCCCGGGTCGTCGCGATCGAACACGAGATCGGGGTGCAGGTTGCCATCCCCGACGTGCCCGAACGTCCCGATCCGGACATCGTGCCTGGCCGCAATCGCCTGGATAGCGCGGAGCATGTCCGGGACCCGCGCCCGTGGGACGCCGATATCCTCCATCCGGACCTCGCCAAGTCGCTCCAGCGCGAAATGGGCGCCCCGTCGCGCCTGGCGCAGCCAATCGGCTTCCTGGGCGTTGGCCGCGCGGATCGTGTCGGTGGCCCCGGCCGCCCGGCAGACAGCATCCGCGCGCTCCAACTCGTCGGCGGCAGCGGCGGCGGGCATGTCCGATTCGATCATCAGCATCGCCGCCGCCGTGCGATCCAGGCCCAGCTGGTGAACATCGTCGACGGCGACGATCGTGAACCGGTCCAGCAGCTCCAGGGTCACCGGTGTCAGACCGGCCGCGGCGATCCCGGCCACGGCGTCGCCCGCACTGTCAAGGGTCGGGAAGAACGCCAGCATCGTGAGACGGGGAGAGGGCGCTGGGCGGAGCCGGAGCGTCGCCTCGGTGATGATCCCGAGGGTGCCCTGGCTGCCGACCAGCAGATGGGTCAGCGAGTAGCCCGCCACGTCCTTGACGTTCTTGCCGCCCGTCCGGATCACCGTGCCGTCGGCCATCACGACCTCCAGCGACAGCACGGAGTCGCGGGTCTGCCCGTACTTGATGCAGCACAGCCCGCCGGCGTTGGTGCCCAGGTTGCCACCGATCGAACACATCTCAAAGCTGGCCGGGTCCGGCGGGTAGAACAGCCCGTGTTCGGCCACCGCCGCCTTGAGTCGAGCGTTGATGATCCCCGGCTGCACAACAGCAACCAGGTTCTCCCGGTCGATCTCGATGATCTGGTCCATCGCCGTGAAGGCGATGGTGAGTCCGCCCTCGATGCCGTTGGCGCCTCCGGACAGTCCGCTGCCCGCGCCGCGTGGGACGATCGGGATGCGCAGTTCGCCAGCGATCCGCACAAGCTCGGCAACCTGGGCGGTCGTGGTCGGAAGAGCGACCGCGGCCGGCAACCCGCCGCGCAGGTACGGGGTCTCGTCGTTCCGGTGCCCCTCTCGATCGACCTCGTCCGTCAGCAGTCGGAGCTGAGGCAGGCGCGCCCGGATGGCGTCGATCAGCGGTCGACTGGCGACGGTTGGCTCGGCCGAGGCGGTCATGCATGGAGTCTACGCGGCGACGCGATACGATCGCGCCATGGCCCGTGCCCCTCTCCCCCAGGTCCCACGCCTCCAGGCCGCCCTGATGGCCCTCGTCCTGGGGGTCGCGACGGCGCTCGCGCCATCGCCCCTGGCGCCCACCGTGCACGCCGCGTCGCCGGTTGGCGTCAGCCAGATCGTGGCTGGGTCCGTCGGGCGCTCCAGCCTTGCGCTCGATGCCGTCTACCGGGCCACGCTCAAGCTCAGCTGGGAGACCCGGGCGATCTGGGTGGACTCCACCGCGATCATCACCAACACGTCGGGCGGCGAGATCGATCGGATTGAGCTCAGCACGATCGCTGCGCGCCTGGGCGCCATCAGGCTGCGGCCGGTCACGGTCGATGGCGTCGCCGTCACGGCATCGATCCGCGGGCAGACGATCGTGATCCCGCTCGGCGGCGTGCTGCCCGCGGGCGCTGTGACGAAGGTCAGGGTCAGGTTTTCGGCGCGCCTGCGCAGCACCGTCGGCGG
>JANNQZ010000331.1:0-10380 GCA_031401015.1 Chloroflexota bacterium
TGAACAAGCCGGCTGCCCGGCACGCCTTGAGTACGCGCTCGGCCGCAGGAAGGGCCTTCAGCAGGAAGGAGGTGTCGTTGCCGAGCGATTCCCCGAAGCCGCCTGGGTAGACGAAGTCCCGCTGGAAATCGATCATGACCAGGGCGGTGGTCTTTGGATCGAACTCGAACTCGTACGGTTCCGCCTTGGCTGACAGCATCTCGTCGCCTCCTTCGTTCCTGGCTATGCGCCCGCCTGCACCGGATTGGGCAGGATGCGCGTTCCGGTTTCCCCGGCGATCGCCCGTTCGAGCGCCGCCGGGGTGGTGATGAGGACTTCCTGGCCGCCGCGCTCGAGGAAGCGGATCGCCGCCTCGATCTTGGGCCCCATCGATCCCTTTGGGAACTCCCCCGCCTCCAGGTACTGCCTGGCCTCGTCGATCGCCATCCGATCGACCCACCGTTCGTCCGGTTGGCGGAAGTGGATCGCCACTCGCTCCACGCCGGTCGACAACACGAGCAGCGGGATGTCCAGGCTCGCGGCGAGCAGCGCCGAGGCGCGATCCTTGTCGATCACCGCCTCAACGCCTCGGTAGTGGCCTCGGCTGGTCTCGACCACGGCGACGCCGCCGCCGCCGACGGCAATCACGATGAAGCCGGCCTCGACGAGCGCGCGGATCTGGTCGCCCTCCACGATCCGCAACGGCTCCGGCGACGCGACCACCCGGCGATAGCCACGGCCGGAATCCTCGATCATCGTCCAGCCGTTGCGCGCGGATTTCTGGTCGGCCTCCTCCTTCGAATAGAACGGGCCGATCGGCTTCGTTGGACGGCCGAATGCCGGATCGTCCGAATCGACGACGACGTGGGTGAGCACGCACACGACGCGATCCGGCAGGCCGCGGGCCGCCAATTCGTTCAACAGGGCCTGGCCCAGGATGTGGCCAATGCCGCCCTGCGAGTCGGCCACCGACATCTCCAGGCTCAGCCGCGGCACCGGCGCATCGTCGGGCACCAGTTCCGAGCGAAGGAGGATGAAGCCGACCTGCGGGCCGTTGCCATGGGTGACGACAACGCCCCAGCCGGTCGCCACCAGGGCGGCGATGTGCTGCGAGGTCTCGCGGGCATTCTCGTACTGCTCCTCGATCGTGCCGCGCTGGCCCTCGAGGATCAACGCGTTCCCGCCGATCGCGATGACCGCCCGATGATCCATGGTCAGGCTCCCGTCCACGAACGGTTCGCAATCCCGAGGGAAGCGGCGAGACCGCCAATGGCTGCAGCGAAGCAGGCCAGCGGCGCGCGGGCGATCCCCGCACCGATCTGGCCGACACCTGCCTGGCGGTGGGCGATTCCCGTGTTAATGACCGGGGCGATCCCGGAGTCCACCACCCGGCGAGCATCGATCCCCGTCGGCGTCCCGATGAATCCCAGTGGCGGGAGCGCGTACGACGGGTTTCGGGCGAGCGTGATCCGTCCCATCAAGCGGGTGAACTCCAGTGCATCGGCCGGGCTCCCACCTACGAACCGGACGATGGCCGGCGCCGCCGCCATCGCAAACCCGCCGATTCCGAACGTCTCGGTGATCGCGCTGTCGCCGAGGTCCGGGTTGGCATCGTCGGGGCTGTAGCCCGGGAAGTAGAGCCCATCCGGCACCCCGACCGGCGTCGTGAACCAGGCGTCCCCGGTGCCGGACATCCGGATCCCGAAGTCAACGCCGTTGCGCGCCATCGCGGTCACGACCGTCGACGCGTCGATTCCGTGCGCCGCATCCAGGGCGGACTTGCAGGCGGCCATCGACAGGTTCAGGAAGAAGTGGTCGTTGCTGCGCAGGAAGTCGAGGACGGCCGCCGCGGTCGCCTGGTCGGCCGTGCGGACCAGGGCCGGAGCGATCGCCCGCGCAAAGAGCGAGGTCGCGGCGATATTGCGGTTGTGCCCTTCATCGCCCATCTGCAGCGCCTGGCCGGTCAGGCTGCGCAGGTCGAGCGGCCCGCCGGCTCGCAATGCACCCGACAGCGCCGGGCCGAGCGTATCGACGAACCAGCGCAGGCGCTGCAGGACGGACGCGTCGTAGGCACCGAAGCGGAGGACCTTGCCAAGGCCCTCATTGAGGGTCGCGTGGGCGCGCGTCCCCGCGCTGACATTCTCGACCACGACCACCGGCATGGACGGGCTGATCACGCCGGCCATCGGCCCGACGGCCGCATGGTGATGGCAGGGCGAGAGGCTGACCCGGCCCGATTCGACGAGCGCGGTCGCCTCCTCCGGCGTGCCGGCCCATCCCTCGAACAGGGTCGCGCCGATGATGGCGCCCCTGACCGGCCCGCACATTCGATCCCACTCGATCGGCGGGCCGGCGTGGAGAATCTGCCGATCCCCGAGCCCGAGAGCCACCCGCGCAGGCTGGACGTCGAGGAGCATTGGCTGGGCGGCCAGCAGGCGTTCAACCGCCGAGGCATTGGCCGCCGCGACCCTCCGACCGATCGGATCGTCCGGATCGTCCTCCAAACGCGCAAGCAACAAGCCGAGGTCTCGGTCGCCCTCGGCCGGCGGCCGCCAGTCGAGGTTGGCGACGGTGGCACCGTTGGCGACGAGCGGGGGGGCGAACATATCAAGCCCTACGTTCACGGCGCGCACGCCCTCGGGGAAAAGCACGGACGTTCCGGTCTGGCTCATCGTCGAACTCCGGCCGCGACCGTCGCGGGCGCGACGATCCGGGCGGCAAGCCGGGCGGCCCGAGCGTTGCTCGGGGCGAGGATGACGCCGGCCTGGGCAAGGCGAGCCTCCTGAGCCGCGAGGCCTTGCGGGTCACCACTCGTCCCGCACACCGAGGCGACGACGGCAAACCGGCGCCCCTGCCGGGCGGCTTCTGCACGGGCGGCGTCGATCGCGTCCGCGAGTGCGCCGGCGGGGTCCGGGTTGGAGCCATAGCCGATGACGACGTCGAGCAGGATGACCGCGGTGGATGGATCGCTGGCCGCGGCCGCGAGGTGTTCGTTCCGAAGGCGCGGATCGATCATCGGATGCGGTCGACCGACGGTGTACTCGTCGTCGCCGAGGTCGACGACCTCGTGGCGCTTGGCCGCGTCCGCCCCCAGCGAGGCGCGCAGGACGAGCTTTGCCTCACCGGCCAGTGAGCCGCCGCTGTACAGGCCGCAGATTCGCCACTGCCCGGGATCCAGGGCGGCCTTCGCCTGGCGAACGGCGAATGACCCGGCCCCATGCCGCCCGGCGTCGGCTGCGTCGTCCGACGCATGGGGCGCGGCCGCGTCCGGCGCCTCGGGCGTGTCCGCGCCGGGGCCCTCGTCCGCGCCGGGGCCCTCGTCCGCGCCCAGGCTGTCATCAACGGGCACCGGGCGTCCCAGCGCCATCGCGCTGGCGATCGCGGCGGCCGCCTCAAAGGTCGCGGCGGGGATCGACCCGGCAGCCGTCACGACTGCCGGGTCGCCGCCCAGGAAGTTCACGATGACCGGCTTGGCGATAGTGCCCGCCGCGGCCAGGACCCGCTCCGCGACGGCCGCGGCGGGTGGCTTCGAAATGAGGACGATCAGGTCCGTGGCCGGATCGGCCGCCAGCCGCTCCAGCGCGGCCAGCATCATCACGCCACCGACCCGCTCATCGAGGTCGCGCCCGCCGACGCCGATCGCCTGGGACACGCCGGCGCCAAAGCGGTCGATCAGGCAACTCACCTGTTGCAGGCCGGTGCCCGACGCGCCGATCAACCCGATCGAGCCCCGACGCACGGCGTTGGCGAACCCGAGCGGAACCCCGTCGACGATCGCCGTGCCGCAGTCCGGGCCCATGACGAGCAGGCCCCTGGCGCGAGCGAGCGCCTTCAATTCGATCTCGTCCTCGATCGGGACGTTGTCGCTGAAGAGAAAGACATGGAGACCTCGCTTGAGGGCCTTGAGCGCCTCCGCAGTGGCATAGGTCCCCGGCGTGGAGATGAGGGCGAGATTGGCCGTGCCAAGCTCGACCGTGGCCTCGGCGATCGTCCGGACCGTCGTGCCCACCGCCTCGTTTGGGCCTTCGGAGCCCGATCCGGCCAATCGCGCCGCAGCCCGATCCAGCGCCTGGGCGACCACGTCCTCGTCGCTTGCCGAGAGCGCCACCACGAGGTCATTCGGCCCGGCTCCGACGACCGCCTCCGACAGGAGGCCCGCGGCAGCCAACACCTCCAGATTGGCGGGCGTGGCCATGACCAGGCCCGCCCGATCGACGCCGGCGATTGCCTCGAGTTCGGCGGCGATCTGCATCAACTCGACCGAGTCCCGGTAGCTGTTGCGAAACACGCGGGCGTGAACGGTCGTCATCAGCCAGCCCGCCGTCCGGGCTCGCTGGCGACGTCCAGTCCGAGCAGGACTCCCAGCAGGCAGTCCGTACCGGACGTTGCCCCCCAAGCGACGGCCCGTTGAATGGCGGCGGGAACGGCCTCGTCTGCATGACCGACGAGCGCTGCCAGCAATGCCTGGATCCGCTCCGCGAACTCGCCTGCCGCGGCATGGCGCAGCAGCGTGGCCGCGATGACGGTCGTCCGATCGTGCACGTCGTGGATCGCACCACCCACAAAGCCCGCCAGCGGGCCGTCCAAAGCACGAAGAGCCGCTTCGATGCCCACCAGGACGTCATCCCCCGACGGGGTGAGGCCCGGTCCCAGGCCGATCAGCCCTCGTGCGGCACGATGGGCTGCCGGGCGATTGCCGGCCAACAGGGACGCTCGCAACGCGTCGACGCTGGCGCCGGCCCGTCGGACAACGCCAGGGTCATCTCCGCGGGACGAACCCGCCCCGAGCAGCGCGCCCAGGCCGCCCGGGACGGCCCGATCGCGGGCCTCCGCCCAGGCGACTCCCCGCCGGCGACGCCACCGGTCGGCGGCCCGGGACGGCCCACCGTCGGGACATGCCAGCCGCGCTGACCAACGGGCGGCCGCCATGAGGTCAATCTCAAGCCCGATGGCCGGGACGCCGACCGACATGTCCGTCGCGACGACCCCCATCCCGCGCCTCAGGCCGAGCGCCCGGAAATCCGGCCCGAGGTCGACCAGGATCCCGTTGGGCAGACCACCGAGCCACGGCGCGGCAACGGACAGCAGCCCGTCCGGGATCGAGACATTGACCACCGACCGGTAGACGCTGTGGATCCTGGCGGCGGGCGGAAGGCCCGCGGCGATCCGGCGCGCAACGGCATCGCTGAGGCCCGTGGCGGCATGGGTGCGGGTCGGCGAGGTTGCCAGCATCTGCCGCACATCGTACGAACAGTGTTGCGCCCCGTCACTGTCCGATATTCACATTGACACAGCGCACGACTGTCGAGTATCCATAGGGCAATGCTCGATGGCGTACTGCTCGGCGACGTCCTGCGCCTTCCGACGTTGGCGCGGGCCAACGTCGTGGGCGGCAGCGCCGGCCTACGACGACCCGTTCGCGGCGTCAACGTCATGGAGGTGCCGGACATCCTCGAGTGGGTGAAACCGGACGAGCTGCTGCTGACCACGGCCTACCCGCTGCGAGATGATCCCGTGGCGCTCGCCGCGCTCATCCCCCACCTCGCCGAACGGGGCCTGGCCGGCATCGCACTCAAGCCCGGCCGGTACATCAAGACCATTCCCGCGTCCATGATCGAGGCGGCCGATCGCCACGACTTTGCGCTCATTGAGCTTCCCTCCGAAGCGTCGTTCAACGAGATCATCAAGTCCGTCCTCACGGTCATCCTCGATGCCCAGGCGGTCCGGCTGCAGCGGTCGGCTGCGATCCACGACCGGTTCACCAGCATCGCCCTGTCGGGCGGTGGCCTCCGGCAGATCGCCGAGGCACTGGCCGAGCTCATCGCGCGACCGGTCGCGATCGTCGATGCCCAGGGGATCGTGCAATGGCGTACCTCGGATGAGGCGCCGATGTCGGGTGGCGCGGACGGCCCCGGCCCGCGGGCCATCGTCCAGCCGATCCAGGTCGGCATTGAGCGATACGGCGCCATCCTCGTTCCCAGCGGCGAGGCGGATCTCGGGCCGGACCGCCTGGAAGCGATCGAATACGCCGCCACCGTCGCGGCCCTTCGCCAGGTCCAGACCCGCGCTGTCGCGGAGGCCGATCGCCGATTCCAGGCGGTGTGTCTCGAGGAGCTGATCACCGGGCATGTCACGGATCGCAGCGTCCTGATGGAGCGGGCCGCTGCATTCGCCTGGGACCTGGCGACACCGCGGGCGGTCCTCCTGGCGGAAATCGAGGTGATCGCGGGGCGGCCGTTCTCGGCCCTGGCCGGCACCCCCGAGGAGGCCGCGTTTCGCCATCGGCTGGCCGAGGCCGCGCGGGCCAGTCTCGGACCGACGGCGATCATCTGGGAGCGGAGTCGCGAGATCGGGGCGCTGATTTCGGCCGGCACACCGACCGGAACGGGCGGTCACGACCAGCGCTGGCGCGCCGGACCCGCCCAGTTGCGCGAGATTGGTGCGGCACTCCAGGCCGAGGCCGGCCGGCGCCTACCCGGTGCGGTCGTCAGCGTCGGGATCGGCCGGCCGGCCCCCGACCCGCTCGACCTCCACGGATCGTTCAGTCAGGCTCGACGGGCATTGACCATCGGCCGCTGGGGAAGCGGACCCGGCGTCGTGACGGCGTTCGACGATCTCGGGCTGGACCGGCTCCTGGTGGCCGTTCCGGATCCGGAAGCCGCCGCCTTCTGCGCCGCGGTCCTGGGGCCGCTTGAGGTCTACGATGCGGCTCGCGGGACCAGCCTCGTGGCGACTCTGGAGACATTCCTGGCGACGCGCAATGCGGCCCTCGCCGCGCGCAGCCTGTACCTCCACTACAACACGCTCAAGAACCGCCTGGCCAGGATCGAGGAGATCATCGGGCCATACCTCGACGACCCGGACCGGTGCCTCAGCCTCGCGCTGGCGCTGCGCCTCCGACGGCTGCCGGCCTCGTAGGGGCACCAAGCTCCACCTCGTCGACGCCGTCGATCTCCGTGACGTGCACGTTCACCCGCTCGGCCCGGGCGGTGGGCAGGTTGCGGCCAACGTGGTCGGCCCGGATCGGAAGCTCGCGATGGCCGCGATCGACGAGCACCGCCAGCCGGATCGCCAGTGGGCGCCCAAAATCGGTCAATGCGTCCATCGCCGCCCGGATCGTACGACCCGTAAACAGGACGTCATCGACCAGGACGACCGTGCGCTCGTTGATGTCAAACGGCAGCTCTGTCGAGCGCACGATGGGGTAGGTCGCGACCTCCGAGAGATCGTCCCGATAGAGCGCGATGTCGAGCGCACCTACCGGCAATCGGACACGGTCGGATCTCTCGATCGCGTCGGCCATGCGCCTGGCCAGCACGACACCACGTCGCTGGATCCCGATCAGGACCAGGCCGTCCGGGCCGCCGTGGCGCTCGACGATTTCGTGGCCCAGTCGCACCACCGCGCGGTGGATCTGGTCCGCATCCATCACCGACCGTGCTGACATCGGGCCGCCTCCAATGCGCGAAGCGCGGAGCGTAGTCGTGAATAGCGGCCGGGGCAAGGAGACGCCCGGCTGACCGATGTCGGGCCCTGCCGCCGACAGGGAACATGCGCCGCGCCTCCGGAGTCTCTCCGCACACGGACCGACCCATCCTGCGTCGGCCGACCACAGGAGGATCGACGATGACCCGATCGATCAGCCGAACCGGTGCCGCGATGATCCGAGCCGCCGGTGTCGCCCTTGTCGCGATTGCCCTCTCGGCGGCTCCAGCCCTCGCCTGCGGCGGACTCATCGGGCCAAACGGCGCGGTCAACCTGATCCGCACGACGACGCTGGCGGGCTACCACAACGGCGAAGAGCATTACATCACCGCATTCCAGTTTGCCGGGGGCGGGGGCTCATTTGGCTCCCTGACGCCACTTCCAGGGATCCCGTCGAAGGTCGAGAAGGGCGGTGACTGGACCCTCCAGCGTCTGATCCAGGAAACCGAGCCGCAATTCGATCGCGCCTTTCTCGCGGCCGAAGCCGCGCCAGCCGCCGGTTCGGCCGAGGAGCTGATGAAGGTCCGGATCGACGCCCTCGACATCACGGTGCTGCGCGGCGGTCCCGCCGAGGTTGGCCGGTGGGCCACCGATCATGGCTTCCGCCTCCCGCCGGACTCGCCCGAAGTGCTCGACTTCTATGCTGCGCGCTCCCCGATCTTCCTGGCTGCGGTCTTCGACGCCGATGTGGCGGCCGAGCGAGGCCAGGGTATCGGTGATGGCACCCCTGTCCACATCACGATCCCGACGGACAACCCGTGGGTCCCGCTCCGCATCCTGGCGCTCGGCAAGGGCGAAGCCGAGCGCGTCGAAGCGGATGTCTACCTGCTGACGGACCGCGTCCCGGCGCTGCTGCCAACTCCGACTGGTGACAACGGTCTGCAGCTGGGCCACAGCGCCTCCGCCACCGAATCGCTCCTGGCCGACCTACGCTCGGATCGGGGCATGGAATGGGTACCCGAGTCGGCCTGGCTGACCAAGGTCCGGATCGATGCCGCCGCGCCACAGCTGGCCTTTGACCTCGCGATCGACGCGTCTGGCGCCCGACAACCGTCGCGGGTCATGGCCGGGCTCGACCTGCCGGGGTCGGTGACTGTCCCGGACCGGTCGACGGATTTCGCGCGGATCTTCATCGCCTTGATGTTCATGGCCGTCGGGATCGGCGGAATTGCGTACCTGCTGACCCGCCGCACACCTTGGACGACGGCCTGAATCGGACGCCTTGAGAGTCGGGGCATGAGCGCGCATCGCCGGCCAGGACGGCTTGCCGTGGTCGGTGGCCTGGCCCTCGCGCTTGGGTTGACCGGGATCGCCATCGCCTGGGCCGACGGGCCGGGGCGCGGGCCGGGTCGTGACCCGATCATCGTTGAGATCCCCATCCGCTACTCCCGGTTCGAGCGTGCCCAGGGCACCGTCCCGGCAGGCGTCCCTGTGACGATCGTGCTGCGCAACGGCGACCCGATCGACCACGAATGGATCGTTGGTGACGCGGCTGTCCACGAGCGGCACCGCAGCGGGACCGAACCCGTTCACGCCTCGCGACCGACGGAGCTGACGGTCGGGGCCGGCTCCACGGCCGTGACGACGATCACGTTCACGAAGCCCGGGACGTACCTCTACATCTGTCACCTGCCCGGACACGAGGCCTATGGCATGGTCGGCACGCTTCATGTCACGGGCGGCTAGCGCCGGCCGGGCCGGCGCTCGGGCCCCGCGATCGCCGTTCCGGCCAAGATGCCGCAACGCTCTGCCAGGAATGCTTCGATGTCGTACTACGACGTCGCACTAATCGGGCAGAGGGTTCGGCTCAACCGCCCGGAATGTGACACCCGTCGCCGATCCGCCGCTATCCTCGCTGGATGCGACCCCTCCCCTCGCCGTACGACGAAATCGCCGCCGGTCGAGCTGCCCACGTCGCCCTGACCGGTCCCGCTCTGCTGGGCAACCGGTTGCTGACCAAGGACCTGGCATTCCCACCAGACGAGCGCGACACGTTCCGGTTGCGCGGGCTGCTGCCGGATCGTGTTCTCACGATCGACGAACAGGTCGAGCTCGAGCTGGAGCATCTCCGGCGCAAGGAGGACGCCCTTGAGCGCTACATCGGGCTGGCCGCGCTCCAGGATCGCAACGCCACGCTCTTCTATCGACTCCTTGCGGAACACCTCGGCGAGTTCATGCCGATCGTGTACACACCAACCGTCGGACGGGCGTGCCAGGAATTCAGCCATATCATCCGGCGAACCCGCGGGGTCTGGATTACCCCCGCGGACCGCGACCGGATCCCGGTCCTGCTGCGCCAGGGACCGTACGAGGACGTCCGGTTGATCGTGGTCACCGACAACGAGCGGATCCTCGGCCTGGGCGATCTCGGTGCCGGCGGCATGGCCATCCCCATTGGCAAGTTGGCACTGTACACGGCGGCGTGTGGGATTCACCCGGCGCTGACGCTTCCCATCTCACTCGACGTGGGAACGGACAACGAGGCCCTCCTGGTCGACCCGCTCTACCTGGGCTATCGAGCGCCTCGCCTCCGTGGGCCGGCCTACGACGCGCTCGTGGAGGCGTTCGTGGTCGCAGTGGCCGAGGTCTGGCCTGGTTGCGTGATCCAGTGGGAGGACTTCAAGCAGGGCAACGCCCTGCGCATTCTCGATCGCTACGAGTCGCGCGTTCCGTCCTTCAACGACGACGTCCAGGGGACGGCCGCGGTCGTCGTCGCGGGGATTCTGGCCGCAGTCCGGGCATCGCGGACCACACTCGGCGAGACGCGGATCGTCCTGGCCGGAGCGGGCGCCGCCGGGGTCGGGATCGCGCGGCTGATCCGCCTGGCGATGCTCGAAGCGAACGTGGACGATCCGCGTCTCGCCGAGTGTGGTCCGCGATGCCCGGACTGCGGCCAGAATCCCCGCGACGACGACC
>JANNQZ010000332.1:0-2834 GCA_031401015.1 Chloroflexota bacterium
GTCTACCTCGACTCCGCATCCACCAGCCAGAAGCCGCGCGCCGTCCTCGAGGCGATGGACACTTACTACCGCGAGTACAACGCGAACGTCCATCGCGGGATCTACACGATCGGCGAAAAGGCCACGGCCGCCTACGAACAGGCCCGCGCCCGGGTCGCCCGGTTCATCAACGCGCCGGACAGCCACGAGGTCGTCTTTACCCGCAACGCGACCGAGGCGATCAATCTCGTCGCCTACTCGTGGGGCCGCCGGAACGTCGCCAAGGGCGACCAGATCGTCCTCACCGAGATGGAGCATCACGCCAACCTCGTCCCGTGGCAGCTGCTGGTCCAGGAGAAGGACGGCGACCTCGAGTTCATCCCGATCACCGACGACGGGATCCTCCGCCTCGAGGTCTTCGAGGTGCTCCTGCGCCTCAAGCCGAAGCTGGTCGCCTTTACCCACGTCTCGAACACGCTCGGCACGATCAATCCGGTTCGGGAGATGACCGAGATGGCGCACGCGGCCGGCGCGCTCGTCCTGATCGATGGCGCCCAGGCTGTCCCGCATGTGCCGGTGGATGTGACGGCGATCGGCTGCGATTTCTATGCCTTCAGCGGCCACAAGATGCTGGCGCCGATGGGCTCCGGCGCGCTGTGGGCCCGGCGCGAGCTGCTGGAGTCCATGCCCCCGTTCCTCGCGGGCGGCGAGATGATCCGCGAGGTCCACCTGCGCCGCTCCGAGTTCAACGAGATCCCCTGGAAGTTCGAGGCCGGCACGCCGGCCGTCGGGGACGCGATCGGGCTGGGTGTTGCGGCGGAGTACCTCGGGGCGCTGGGCATGGCTGCCGTCCGCGAGCACGAGCGCGACCTCGTGGCCTACGCCCTCGACGTGCTCCCGCGTCAGGTGCCCGGGATCGAGCTCTACGGCCCGCTCGACCCGTCGCTCCGTGGCGGCGTCGTCCCGTTCAACCTGCCGGGCATCCATCCGCATGACGTTGCCCAGGTCCTGGACCGCTACGGCATCGCCGTTCGTGCCGGCCACCACTGCACGATGCCGCTCCACGAGCGCCTCGACCTCGCGGCCACCGCGCGAGCTTCATTCAACGTCTACTCGACCCGCGAGGACATCGATGCCCTTGTCGCGGGCCTCCTGGGGGTCCAGAAGGTCTTCGGCACCTGAGGATCGAACTGGGCGAATCGGAGAGTTGCTGACCCGTCCAGTTCCTTGACGGCGGCGGTATGCGAGTCATACCATTCATGTATGAAAACAACGGTCAGCGAGAAGGGCCAGATCACGATCCCGAAGCGCCTGCGTGATCGCCTCGGGCTGCGCCCCGGCACAGTCCTGGACTTCGAGGAGGCTGAGGGCAGACTGATTGGTCGCCGGCTCGCGCCAGTAGATACGCTCGATGAGCTTTACGGGATTCTGACGCTGCCCGAAGGCGGGACCGACGCATTCCTTCGGGAGATCCGGGGACCGGGTCCGGACGAGGATGAACCGGCTTGATCACCGCTATCGATTCGAGCGTGCTGATCGACATTCTTGGTGCTGATCCGCAGTTCGGGCGTGCCTCCCTCGCCGCTGCGAGGCGATGTCGGAACGAGGGCCTTCTCATCGCTTGCGACGCCGTCTGGGCCGAGGTTCTGGCGGCGTTCCCGGACACCTCGAAGACCGAGGCGTCACTCGCGCGCATCCCGATCGAGTACTCCGCGATCGTGCAGAGTGCCGCTAGCCGGGCTGGCGTCGCATGGCGAGCCTATCGGCGTCGCGGTGGACCACGGGAACGTCTAGTTACGGACTTCCTCATTGGTGCCCATGCCGCCGAGCAAGCCGACCGATTGCTGACGAGGGACCGCGGGTTTCACAGAGTCGCATTCGCAGGCTTGACGATCGTCGAACCGTCTCGCTGAACTAAACCGGCGACTGACGCTCGCGAACGTCCCACGAGTTGGTCTCATCCGGCGCGGGCGATCCGTGGCGTCGTCGAGCCGAGCAACTTCTCCTCGAACCGCTTCGCTGCGGCGTCCAGCGTCTCAAGATGCTCCTCGAGCTTCTTGCGGGCCGCCTCGGCGGCCGCGTCGAGCCCATCCAGCTCGAAGATCCGCCAGTGCCCGATGATCGGCAGGAGCACCTCGTCGCGATGGACACGGAGGTCATAGATCCCGGCCTTGGCGATTGTCGCGGCCTTGCGCAGGAACCCGGGGATTCCGGCACCTGGCATCTGGAACGCGAGCACCTCGTCCACCACCGCGCGGACCGCCGCTGATGGATCGATCTTGATCGCGGCAGCCAGGATGTCGCGGTAGAAGACCATGTGGAGGTTCTCGTCGGCCGCAATCCGGATCATGATCTTGTCGGCGACCGGGTCGTCAGAGTAGCGGCCCGTGTTGCGGTGGGCGATCCGCGTCGCAAGCTCCTGGAACGCGACGTAGGCGAGGCCGCGGAGAAGGCCCGGCGAGTCGTGGTTGTAGCCCTGCTGAAGCTGGGTCATCCGACCACGCTCGAGGGCGATCGGGTCGATGTTCCTCGTGACCGTCAGGTAATCGCGGAGGACGATCGCGTGGCGGCCCTCCTCAGCCGTCCAGCGTCCGACCCAGTTGATCCACGCGCCGTCACCCTTGCCGAACATCCCATGGATCAGGCGGTGGTAGCTCGGTAGGTTGTCCTCGGTTAGCAGGCCGATCTCGAACGCTGTCTGGGCGACCCCGGTCAGGCGTGGCTGGTCGGGGGTCCACGGTTCCTTGTCGAAGTCGCGGCCGAGGCGGTACGGGATGTACTCGTGGGGGAACCACTCCTGGGCGACCCTGGCGTGGCGGTCGTACAGGCGCCCGGCTTCGGGCTCGAGCTCGGTC
>JANNQZ010000333.1:0-2206 GCA_031401015.1 Chloroflexota bacterium
CGATCGCTCAGCGCCACCTGGGTCTCCCGGTGTAGCTCCTCCCAGACTGCGACGTATCGGGCGCGCACAATCTCGGCTGCCATCACCGCATCGTCGAAGGCGTCCGAACGACCCTGCATCGCGGCGAGATCGGCCAGGCCGAAGGCCACGTTCTCGACCAGGATGTCCAGATCGTAGGCGCGCTGGCCGTCCGATAGCGACGGATGGATCTCGCTCGTCTCCGCGTCGACGAGGTAGGCCTGGATGCGGTCGCCGTCCCGACGGAACAGGGTGTTGGCCAGCGAGCAGTCGCCCCAGTAGACGCCGGCCCGGTGCAGGTCGACAAGAAGCGACGCCATGGCATCCAGCAGCCGGTCGCGATACGGCCCAGGGCCGAGGGGGAATCGCATTAGCAGCCGTCGATACTGGATCGAAAAGGCGAGATACTCGGTGACCAGGATGGCGCTGTCCCGGTCGGGTAACGCCGCCAGTCCGACGGCCGTGACCGCTGGCAATCCCGCCGTCTCGAGGCGACGAAGAACCTCGAATTCCGCGTTCGCGATCGCCAGCGGCTCCTCCTTGAGCGCAAAGGTCAGGCCGTCTGCGACCAGGAACCGCACGAGATGGCGTGATGGCCCGACCGGCAGGTCCCGGAACTCGAGCGTCGCGGCAGGCCAGGCGGCAAGCGGCAACTCCCACGGCAGCTCGAGCAGCGGGGCGCCACGTTCCCGCAGCCGGAGTTGCGGCACGCTCGGAGGGGCGCTCGCCGTCGGATCCGTCAGAGCTTCTTGCGCAGGTACGCGGCGACGTTGGCGTCGTAGCCGAGCGACTCATAGAGGCGGCGCGCCTCGGGTCGGTGGTGACCGGCGGTCAGTTCCACGAACGCCGCGCCGAATTCAGCGCCAACGCGTTCGGCCTCACCGAGCAGCGCCCGACCGACCCCACGTTCCCGCGCTCCGGCGTCCACGACCAGCGCGATGACCCGCACGATCCAGTCGTCGTGCTCGAAGCGGGCCATGGCGTGGACAGCGATGAAGCCCAGGATCGAGTCGTCGTGCTCGGCGACGATCACGCGTGACTCGGGCGTGCTGAAACGAGCCAGGCGAGCTGCAATGTCACTCGGTCCGGCCAGATATCCCTCGTCGGTGAAGAGCGCGGCAATCGCCCCGGCATCGGCTGGCCGAGCTGGGCGGAGGGTGATCCAGGGCGCATCGGTCATGACCGGATGATACCCACCCAGTCGAGCACCAGCCAGTACGGCCCATGACGTGGGCCGCCGAGGATCAGCCGCTCTGCTCCGAATGGCCCGACCTCGGCGGTGGGCAACTCGCCTCCCGGGGCACGACCGCCGGTCAACCCGGCGCTCAGCCGGGGCTCGGCCAGCCAGACGACGGCCGGTCCCTCGGCGAAGCGGGCCAATGAGGCGGCCAGGCGACCTTCCGTCGAGGGCTCCAACAGCGCGAAGGCGAGACGACCCGGGAGCAGCCCATTAGCCACCAGGCACTTGGCGCCCAGGACAGACGACGCCGAGGCCGCCCGGAAGCCATCCGGCGAAAGATCCAATTCGGCCGCCAACTCCACAGCTGCCCGATCGAGCTCAACGGTCGCCCAGCCCACCGCGATCGGCTCGTGGTGGACCCCGGTCGGGAGGCGTGCCTGGACATCGGCCACCTGGGTGAGGAGGACCCCGATCCGATCGAGCGCCGTGAGAGCCGTCACATCAGCAGGAGATCCGGGCTCGCGTCGCCGACCCGATGGAAGCCAATCCCTTCGTAGAGGCGGATCGCCGGGACGTTGTCGGCGAAGACGCCGAGGTAGGTCCATTCGCTCTCTGCGCCCAGGGCATCACGGGCCGCCGCCGCGGTCGCGATCCGTCCATAACCGCGACCACGCGCCCAGCCGGCCGAGCCAATCGACGACAGGTAGCTCACGTTGTCAAAGCTGGCCCGACGAGCCACCGCCGCGGGCTCCCCTTGGTAGCGAACCAGGTAGTGCGTGAACCAGCCATGGCCCAGCGAGGCCGTCGTCTCGGCCTGGACCACAGCCTGACGTTCGGGGACGATGCCAAACGCGTCGGCCAGGACCGCAACGATCTCCTCGGACCGCTCGCGCGCGGGCGATCCATACAGATCAGCCACCCGCTCGACGGTGACTCCGGGCGGCAGGGACGCGGGCGGCGAGGTGTCGAGCCCGGATGGGTCGGCCAGCACCATCACGAATCCCGGGC